>NZ_WXEX01000009.1 GCF_009877435.1 Heliomicrobium gestii
AAGCGGTCACTCTTGTTCCCTCTGAAGAGCCCCTTTCTTTGATAGATGAACCATTATGTCTTGAAAATTCTGTCGATGACGAATACGATAATACTGTAACACCGGTAAATGAAAGCGTTGAAACAACGGAGGATTCTGCCGAACCAGAACCGAAAGTTGTTACAGCACTGAAAGTCATTGATGACCGGGAAGAAAGCGGGATGGGGATGATCGTTGCAATAAATACGGTCAACAATCCGGACTTGACGAACTCGGCGCCACCGGAACCTTCAGTACCGTCGAAACTCGACTTCGGACAACTGATGGAAGAGGCATTCCGACGGAAAACGCACGGCGATCTACAGGGCACCCTGGAGATTTTCCAGCAAATCACCTGTTCCGGGATCAGCATGGAGGATGAGATATTTATCATCCTCGAAATGTGCGCCATTTACGAACTGATGGAAAGACCGGATGAGGCTTACCATCAAATCACGACATACTGGGGAAAATATCAGGGGAATTTGCCCGCACCTATCCTTGCGGAGATTGAAAACTACCTAAAAACGTATCGTGCGCCGCGAATGGCTGACGAACGAAATGGTATAAGGAGGACGGCTGTGTGACCAAGAGCCAGAATATCATCGGTTTGGCTATCATCAGCATTAACGATGGCCGTGAGCTCGGTTTGGTTCGTGACCTGATCATCAATCCTGACCAGGGATCCGTAGAATACCTGATGGTGGAGAACGAGTCCTGGTATTTGGGAGCGCAGGTCATTCCCTTCGAACGTCTCCAAGGGGTCGGCGAAGACGCCGTAACCATTGAGAGCGAAGAAGCCTTGCAACGCTTGACCGAAATGGCCGATGTTCAGGGGCTGATCCAGCGCCAGGTCAAGGTCAAAGGAACAAAGGTGCTCACCAAACGGGGCCGCCGCATCGGCATCGTCAACGAATACTTTGTCGATGTCTCTTCCGGCAAAATCACCGGGTGTCTGCTCATGCCCTCCCGGCAACAACTGGCAGCACGTATCATTCCGGCGGAGAGTGTGGTCACCTATGGCCGCGACGTGCTGATCGTCGTGGAAGATATGGACGAAGCGAAGCTGGTAGAATACAAGGGTGATGACGAGGACACCGTTGTGGCTGCGCCAGCCGCTCCGGCTGCTCCTGCTCCCGCTCCCGCTCAGGTGATATCCATTTCCCCGGCAGCCGTCTCGCCGGCGACTCCCGTTGCCGCTCCCGAATCGGCTCCGGCGCCCGCTCCGGTTGCGGCTGCGTCGGAAACGGCTTCCTCCATCGCATATACACCGGTGGAAGACCGCGAACCGCTGCCGCCTGTCAAGGAGCCCCTTGTCGAAAAAGAACCGGCGCTGCGGTTGATTGAAGACTTATCCGTCAGCCCCCAAGCGGTCGAGGCCGATATGGATCCGGTAGCCCGTCTTCTTGAAGAAGAGGACAAGCCAAAAGAAGCGGAACCCTTCGCCTTCCCTGCTCTGGAGAAAAAAGAAGTGGGCGAAGTGAAGCCTGAAGGCGGCGACGGACAGGAACGGGGCGCCCTCTTCGGCCAAATGCAGCACAAGTACTACGTGGGCAAGGTGCTCACCAAGACGATCACCAACAACTTAGGTGAAGTGGTTGCTGAAGATGGCGACATCATCACCGAAGAGATGATCGAGAAAGTCCGTCAATCCGGTAAGTATCTGGAAATGATCATGAACGTCAAAGACTAGCCTGCCTTTCGCCAGCTTTTCCCCTCGCGAGAAAGGCAAAGGGAAGCCAGCGCATAGGACGGAAGAACAACGGTGAGACAGTGGGACAGACACAACAGAAACGTAAATCAACGCGGGCGGTTGCTTCTCAATGGAGCATATCGCCCGTTTTTTTCACATCTTGAGGGGTCCGGCGTCCCTCTTTCACGTCTTCCCGGTGTGCCTGTCCAGGGAACGCTTTTCGGGGGTGGTCCGGCGAGCCTGTTTGCCGCGATAAAAAGGGATTATAATAAAAACCGATGGCTCCGTAGCACTTGGAAAGATGGAAAGGTCAGGTGACGCAAAGATGTCTGTTGGCTACAGCGAAGTAAGCCTACATATCCATGGCGTCGATTCCTTGAAAGGGAAACGCCGGGTCTTGAAAAGCATCATCGAGCGGCTGCGGGGCAAGTTCAACATCTCTGTGGCAGAGGTCGATCAACATGACCTCTGGCAGGCATCGGTCATCGGCTTGGCCATCGTCAGCAATGACCGCACCCATATCCGCCAGGTTCTCGACGCGGCGGTGAGGCAAATCGAGGGCTCGGGCGAGGTGGATGTCGTTGCTGTCGATACAGAGATTATGTAACGACCGGCGCTCACGACCCGACAAGAGATCCTCATGAGTCATGAGGCGCATTGAGAGAGTAAGGAATTGAAAAAATTTGCTGGCAAAGGATTGAGCGCGATGCCCTGCTTGCGGTAAAATGCAAAATAAAGGGGTTTTTTCGATGCTTTTGGATCTTCTCGAGAAAAGCAGTGAAGCCATTGCCCAGTTGTTGGCGCAGCATCAGCAAGGGGATGTGGTCAATCATGAAGCCACCGATGGCGGCACGACCAAGTTTGTCTTGTCCCTCCCTAAAACAGCCCAGTTGTACCTGGCTGAGTCGTTGACACAGACACTGGCCAAGGGGGTCGCGTCAGAATCGGGAACGGTGACCAGCCTGCTTAGCGCCACCTTTCCCACGATGCCCAGTGTTGTCTTGAACCTGGCTGCGCAGGTGATCGTCGCTTTAGGCCAGAAGATTGCTGATGAATCGAAGGGCCAAGGCATCATCATCACCCTCTACCTGTCGCCGTTGCAATCTCCGTCAATTGCGCCCCAATAACCGGTAGCGCCCAGACGCCTCGTGTTAGGCGGAAAAGCAAAGTATGTAGGACAAGGGAAATATACATAGGAGTGAAGACCCCCGCTGTTCTCCTGTTTTCGGAGGCAGTGGGGCTCTTTTTTGGGGTTGTGCAGGATCTTTTTTTCTTCCGTTACGTTTTTTTTCATGATACAGTGAGAATAACGATCCTGAAGGACTGCCTTTTCGGATGATCGCGCAGAGTCGGATTGGAAGCATGCCATTTGCCATCGCAACATATTTTGAGAGAACAAAAGGGGAAGAGATCACCATGGACAAGCCGGAAAAAGCAGCAACGATTTTTCAAGAAGGATACAACTGCGCCCAGGCCGTGATCGGCGCCTTTGCCCTCGATTGTGGCATCGATGAGGTGACGGCGAAAAAAATGGCGGCCGCCTTTGGCGGAGGCATCGCCCGGACCGGCGAGACCTGTGGCGCTGTCACCGGGGCGATGATGGCCATCGGGCTTCGCTACGGTCAAACCTGCGGCAGTGACAGTGAGAGGAAAGAAAAAACCTATGAGCAGGTCCATGAGTTCCTGCAGCGCTTCCAGGCGCGCAACGGCCTTCTTCGCTGCAAGGAACTGCTTGGCTGCGACGTGAGCACGCCGGAGGGGCGCCAACAGGCGAAGGACGGCGATTATCACAACACGCGCTGCCCGAAGTTTGTGCGCGATTCTGCGGAGATCTTGGAATCGCTTCTTGAGGAAGGGCGCTTGCGGGACAGTCAGAATTAAAAAGAGAAGTAAGAATGAGAAGAAAAAAGAGTCGGCGATTTACGTTTCCTCGCGCTTTTTTTGCCTTTTAAATGCTTCCGTAATATCGGAAGCGTTTTTTTTATGGGTTATCGTCGAGAACAACGGCGAAGAAAACGGTAACCTGACAGAGCAAAAGAGAAGGAACGGCAGAACATGCTTTTTCCTTTAACCGTAGGATAAGAATGGGCAGTTTTTTCTCCGTCGACCACCCACCTTCGCAAGCGTCATGGGCGGACGGAATCCAGCCGGCAGAAGATGCGCAGGGAGGTTGACCTCCGTGAAGATTCGTAAAGGCAATCGCAAGGATATCCCCGTCCTAGCGAAATTGATCGCTTCCTTGGAACCCTGGGCAGCCTACGGGGTCAATTATGAGCGAGCCAAATATATCCTAACCAATATGCGTGATCAGATCTATGTCGCTGAGCAAGAGGGGAAAATGGTCGGTTTTATCACACTGCGGGGGTACGGGATGGGGGAGTTTGGCGCTTACATTCGGATGTTGGCCGTTAAAGAAGCCTATAAGCGTCAGGGAATCGGCAAGGCGCTGATGAACTACGCCTGTAAAGTCCTCAAACCCTATGGCCGCAACGTTTTTTGCGTCTGCAACGTGAAGAATCAAGCCGCCTGCGCCTTTGTGGAGTCCTACGGGTTTTTGCGGGTGGGGATCATGGAAGACCTTTATCAAAAAGGGTATGATGAAGCGCTCTACCGGAAAACGATTCCGTAAGCAAATAAGAGGAAAAGAGTTGGGGAAAGAAGCTCGCCGATGGGCTCCAGGGTTCTGCGCAAGAACAAGGGAGCCTTTTGTTTTGCATGAATTAGGATTGGCAGGGATATGCAGAGAAGGAAGAGAAAAAGAGAAGGAGATTTTGATCGAAAAAGCCGGAAAGGTGGCATCTGAGATGGCAGTTTACGAAGTGATTGATAAGCTCACCGGTAAACAGATAGAGGAGGCCTATCACCTGTGCAAGCAAGAGTGGTGGGGGAAGGAGCGCAAGCTCGACGAGTTTCAAAAAGCCGTTCACCACTCCAGTGTCGTTCTGGCCTTTCGCGAAGTGGAAACAGAGAAAATCATCGCCTTTGCCCGGGTGATCACTGACTTTACCTATAAGGCGATGCTGATCGACATCGTCGTCGCCGAGCATTACCGAAAAAACGGATTGGGTCGTGAGATGATGGAGCGGATCGTCCACCATCCCGAACTGGAATCGGTGTCTATCTTTGAACTCTTCTGTGCGCCGGAACTGACGCCCTTTTATGAGAAGTGGGGATTTGTTGAGCGGTTGGGGAAGGTTACCTGTATGCGGAGGAGATTGGAGCAAAAAATATAAATATCGTCTTTGATTTACCCTTTTGTTCTATCTTAGGGATGGACTGGAAAGTAGAATTATGCTAGCTTAAGTGTGAGAGCCATAAAGAGGACCGCTATTTTTTGGGTTTTGCTGCGCGAGCGACGATGGTCGGCAGAAAACCCGGGGGTCGCTCGATCCGATAAAATCAAGGGTTTGCGGGTGATCGAGTGGTTACGTGCGGGTTCGTTTGGGAGCAATAGTGGCCTCGCTCGCAAACGGCGGCGCGAGGCCTTGTGGGACAAGGGGGAGAGAGGGGCGCAGTCTCAGAAGAGGTTAATTCCCGTAGGGAATTGAAATAGAATTCAGTCAGTACGCCATTCCACTCTTCGCCTTTATACGTCTCAGAAGAGGTTAATTCCCGTAGGGAATTGAAATGCGGATGCGCGGCACGTTCTCGATCATAATCACGCTGTCTCAGAAGAGGTTAATTCCCGTAGGGAATTGAAATACTAGACGATACCCGCGTCGAAACCCACCAAATCGACCCTTCGCGAATTTAATTTGCTCCGAGCGGGAAGGGACACGTAGTGGGCGTAATATAAAAATCAAGCCACCTGAAAAAAACAGTATTTCAAAAGAAAGATGCATAAATTTATTTTTTGGAAAAGGGGGCTGTATTATGGGAGCCACGGGCAAATTATTGGGAACGATGATAAGTATGGTTTTATTATTAACGTCAACAAATCCGGTTTCCGCTGAGACAATCAACGACATTAAAATAGTTTTATATGGAGAAGAATTAAAAACAAACGATTTTTCTATAAATAAAGATACGAATACTATTTATATCAAAAAGAAAAAAACAGTATTAGGAGAGACTGCTGATAAAAAAATATTATTGTACTCAGAAACACAGGGGAACGGAAATTTTTACGGAATAACATTAGAAGATAGTACCAATAAGAACAGAAAATATTTTGAGTGGAGTAATATTTGCAATGCTACTTGGTTTCCCAGTATTACAAAAACAGATTTAAACAACGATAATAAAGAAGAATTGGTAATTATATTAACAAAAGCTCATGGAACAGAATGTCACGAGGAAGAAATTCATATTATAAATCCTGAAAATTTTGAGGAATTCCAAATCGAACCATTTGATAATATAGAAAAAGATATAGTGTTTAATAAAAGTGAAGATAATAATCAAATTAAATATAGTATTTGTTTCAAAGGTAAAGAAATTTTGGTGCAAAAAAACAAAACCGAATTTAAGGGTGTTGAATTTTTTGACAATATCAAACTTAATAGTATTGTTAAGTTTGATGTAAAAAACAATACTTTAACAGCCACTTTACCTTTGCAAATTTCCCCTCAAATCTTTATTGGGGAAATTAAATTAACATATAAATTTGAGAAAAACAAATTCATTCCGCATGTTTATTCGTTTAATAAATACTAGTATTAACGAGAATTTGAGTATTCAAATAAAAAAAGACGGGTAACCGTCCTTTTTTTTGTTAATTTATCTCTTGATATACGTCTATAACCTTTACCTCCTTGCTTCTTTTATTCCTGACAAATATAACACCACTTAACTCCAGAGTGTAATCATCCTTTTTCATAATGCTAATCTGCCTTCCTGATAATTCATAATTTGATTGTCCATTTATAACAACATCCGTGGAACCGTTTATTACTTCGATAATTCTATCAAAGAAACAACGCGCAGTACAATGAATTGTAATAATATCTTCATACTCTCTTTCTGGTTCGATTGGTATATCTGCGAAAAATGATCGATAATTATAATCACCTAATGCATAAGCAGAGTCGCCGCCAATTAATAATAACGCAACAGTTAAAATAACTTTTAATGCGGCGTTTTTCGCCATATTACCAACCATCCAACCCTCATCTCCCTTTATAATCTCGTCTCTTATTTTACCATATTAAATTTATATTTCCAAACAAAAATATGCACTGGAGCCGCATAAGTCCAGTGAAAAGGAAGGTGAAGACTTGAAAGTGAGTTCGCAGAATAGATTCGCGCCCCGTTTTTATAAGAGGTCGGTCGGGAACATCCCAAATATTGAGTTTGCTTCGGTGAAGATCCATTGCTATTTTATTACCTTTTGGCAGGCGCTTAGAAGCGGCTTAATCTGGGCAGACTGTAATTGCATACAAAACCTTTCTTCCTTCGGTTGTTTTTTGATCAAACCAAGTGTTGGAAGAATCGCGGGTTTCTATGCAGCCCGGTGGCTCAGGCTACCGGTTTTTTTCTCCCCCAACATACCCGAAAAAACGAAACGCCCCTTAGGTCATCAATCATCCGACCGAAGGGGCGTTTCCATCTTAATGCGAGAAAGCTTACGCCTGTTCCCGCGTGTAATTCAGCAATCCACCCGCCTTGATGATCGCCACTTGGCGCGGTGTCAAATCAGGACGGACGAGGAAGGTTTCACCAGTGGTTGCGTTGCGGACCTCCAAGGTTTCGCTCACGCCCAGTTTAGCCGACAAATCGGCGATCTCCAGACAATCGCCCTGGCTGACTTTGGCGATGTCGGCCTCATCGGCGAAGGTGAGGGGCAGGATGCCGAAGTTGATCAGGTTGGCCCGGTGGATGCGGGCGAAGGACTGGGTGATGACGGCCTTGATGCCCAGGTACATAGGCGCCAGAGCAGCGTGTTCCCGCGACGAGCCTTGGCCGTAGTTCTGGCCGCCGACGATGAAGCCTTGGCCGGCTGCTTTGGCCCGCTCGGCAAAGGTGGCGTCGACGCCGGCGAAGACGTGCTGGCTGATGGCTGGGATGTTGGAGCGCAGCGGCAGGATCTTGGCGCCGGCCGGCATGATGTGATCGGTGGTGATGTTGTCGCCCACCTTGAGGATCACGCCGGCTTGCAGGCATTCCGGTAGGGGCTGGTTGATCGGCAGGGGCTTGATGTTCGGTCCGCGCAGGACTTCCACTGCGGCGGGGTCGGCGGCCGGTTCGAGAACCATGCGGTCATCGATGAGGAACTGCTCCGGCATGACCACGTCGATGGCGTCACCCAGTTCGCGGGGATCGGTGAGGACGCCGGTCAGGGCGGCGGCGGCGGCCACCTCTGGGCTGGACAGGTAGATGGAGGCGTCCTTGGTGCCGCTGCGGCCTTCAAAGTTCCGGTTGAAGGTCCGCACGGAAACGGCGCCCGAGTTGGGCGACTGGCCCATGCCGATGCAGGGGCCGCAGGCCGATTCGAGGATGCGGGCGCCGGCGGCGATCAGATCGCCCAGGGCGCCGTTGCGGGCGAGCATCTCGAAGACCTGGCGACTGCCGGGAGCGATGCCGAGGCTGACCGTCGGATGAACCGTCTTGCCTTTCAAAATGCCGGCGACACGCATGAGGTCTGTGTAGGAGGAGTTGGTGCAGGAGCCGATCAGAACCTGGTCGACCTTGATGGGGCCCACTTCGCGGACCGTCTTGACGATATCGGGCATATGGGGGCAGGCGACGGCCGGTTCGAGAGCCGACAGGTCGATGGTCAGCGTTTCTTCATAGACAGCATCGGCGTCAGGGCCGAGTTTGACCCAGGCGTCTTCACGGCCTTGCGCTTTCAAGAAGGCTTTCGTCACTTCATCAGAAGGGAAGACGGAGGTGGTGGCGCCCAGTTCAGCGCCCATGTTGGTGATGGTGGCCCGCTCGGGAACAGAGAGGCTGGCGACACCGGGGCCGCAGTATTCCACGATCTTGCCGACGCCGCCCTTGACGGAGAGCAGGCGCAGGACTTCCAGGATGACGTCCTTGGCCGAGACCCAGGGGGAGAGCTTGCCCACCAGGTTGATGCCGACCACTTTCGGGCAGGTCAGGTAGAAGGGGCCGCCGCCCATGGCGACCGCCACATCGAGGCCGCCGGCGCCGATGGCGATCATGCCGATGCCGCCGCCCGTCGGGGTGTGCGAGTCAGAGCCGAGCAGGGTCTTGCCGGGGACGCCGAAGCGCTCCAGGTGGACCTGGTGGCAGATGCCGTTGCCGGGGCGGGAGAAGCGGATGCCGTGCTTGGCCGCCACCGTCTGCAGGAAGCGGTGGTCGTCGGCGTTTTCGAAGCCGCTTTGCAAGGTGTTATGGTCGACGTACGAGACGGAGAGTTCGGTCTTGACGCGAGGAACACCCATGGCTTCAAACTGCAGGTACGCCATGGTGCCCGTGGCGTCCTGAGTCAGGGTCTGGTCGATGCGAATGGCGATCTCTTTGCCGGGGATCAGTTCCCCTTCGATCAAATGGGCGGTGAGGATTTTCTGCACAAGGTTTTTGCCCACGGATTTCCCTCCTCTAAAGTGCTCAGTCACTGCTTCTCTGGGTTGGTGAGCGACGCGAGAAAAATATCTGATGACGACGCTGTTGTCGCAGTGTCCGTTACAGTAGGAAAGTATAGCATTGGAAAGCCTTTGTGGACAAGGCGCTTCGGTCGTGTATCCACTATACATGAAGACCGTTGGCCCCTTGTGTTTTTGGAGAAAAAGAAGGATTTTTTAAAATATTGTCAAATAAAACATGGTAATTCCAAGAGGAGGTATGTAGGAGGTATGTCGATGCGCAATAAGAAAATCACTCGTGTTATTTCGTGGCTTTCCATGGTGCTTTTCCTCTTTTCCATCGCTCCCCAGTGGGCGTTCGCGTCCACGAAGAGCGCTGACAGCAAGAAAAAACTGACGGTTTCGTCCAGTGATCCGGCGGACAGCGCCGTCGTCACCGATCTTTCCAAACCCATCGTGATTCGCTTTAACAAAGAGATCCGGGCGGGCAAAAACTACGACAAGATAACCATCAAGCGCAAAGATAAAGCGGTCACGATCAAACAAAAAACCATCAAGGCAGATACCCTGACCCTAACGCCCAAAGAATCTTACACCCGGGGGGCCGAGTATACCGTACAGATTCCGAGTAAGTCGGTCATCGGCGTGAACGGTCAGGAACTGCAAAAAGCCGAAGAGTTCACCTTTAAGACATCGAAGAGCACAGACACGAAAAGCCTCTCGGTCCTCAAAACCGATCCGGCCGATGAAAAGACCAATGTGTCAAGAAACGCTTCGGTTACGGTCACCTTTAGCAAACCCGTCGTCAAAGGCGACACCTTTGCCAAGATTTCGATGACAAACCGTTCGGGTAAATCGATCTCTTTCGACGCGAAGGTCAGTGGTTCCAAGGTCATCCTTACGCCGAAAAGCCGGTTGGCGGCCAATACAACATACACCGTTGCGCTGCCTGCCAAATCAGTGAAGGATGAAGAGGGCAACGAATTAAAAAAGACATACGATTTTATCTTTGTAACGGAAAAGACCAGAAAATAGCTCTCAAGGACATTCAGCGATCTTTCCTTGAACGTATCGCCGTTCAGCAGGGAGGTCGCTTTTTTATCGGCTTCTTTTCCTTCTAACTTTCGATAAAAGCGTCGCACCGTGGAGACCATTGTAGGAGGTCGAGCGAGATTTTTGAAGTTTGAACCAAAGCGCCGGACTTACGATTTTGGTTCAAACCATCGTGACCGGAGAATATAACAACAAGGAACGAGCCTCCCGTCAGCGGTAGGAAGGATTTTTCTCAAAACGGGGAGAACTGTTACCAAGTCCCATAGGGCTACTTTTTGCCAATTTACCAAAGCAGATGGAGTGTCGACAACATTGTTTCACATCGTACTGGTAGAACCGGAGATCCCCCCGAACACGGGCAATGTGGCCCGCCTTTGCGCCGGCACGGGCTGCGAACTGCACCTGATCCGACCGCTCGGATTTTCCATCGATGACAAGCAACTCAAACGGGCCGGGTTGGATTACTGGCACCTGGTCAAGGTCCATGTCCACGACAGTTGGGCGGCCTTTATCGAAACACACCGGCAGGCGAACCTCTTCTTTTTGAGCACGAAAGGGAAGAAGGCCTACCATGAGTTTCACTTCCGGCCCGGTGATTTTCTCGTTTTCGGCAAGGAGACGAAGGGCTTGCCTGAGGCGATCCTGAACGAATGGCCCGAGCGGGTAACGCGCATCCCGCTGGCAGCCGATGCCCGCTCGTTGAACCTGTCCAATGCCGTCGCGGTCGTCGTCTTCGAGGGATTGCGGCAGAACGGCTTTGCCGGGCTTCTGTAACCCTCCGCGCCATCTGAGCATGGCCGGGGGAATGGCGGGCCGGTGACGGCGCAGGCGGAAGCGGCCCAGCGGTTCGGGGATACGGGAATGAAGAAAGGGGTATGTGGATGCAAGGCCAGATCAAGCGCATCGGCGTGCTGACCGGCGGCGGTGATTGTCCGGGGCTGAACGCCGTCATCCGCGCCGTAGTTAAAACGGCCATTCGGCGCTACGACCTGGAGGTTGTCGGCATTATCGACGGTTTTCATGGTCTCGTCAACGACGTGATGGAGCCGCTCACGGAGTCGAGCGTCTCCGGCATCCTGCACCGGGGCGGCACCATCCTGGGCACGACCAACCGGGACAACCCGTTTCGTTACGCCGTCGAAAAGGACGGCCAGTTGACCTTTGAGGACCGCTCGGAACAATGCATCGCCAACATGAAAAAGCGGGACATCGACGCCCTTGTCATCATTGGCGGTGATGGCAGCCTGTCCATCGCCCTTGAATTTTACAAAAAAGGCATTCCTGTCGTCGGTGTGCCCAAGACGATCGACAACGACCTCTCGGCCACCGATGTCACCTTCGGCTTCGACTCGGCCGTCACCACGGCCACCGAGGCCCTCGACAAGCTCCACACCACGGCCGAGTCCCACCACCGGATCATGATCCTCGAGGTCATGGGCCGCTATGCCGGCTGGATCGCCCTTTACTCGGGCTTGGCCGGCGGGGCGGATGTGATCCTGATCCCCGAGATTCCCTTTGACCTGGGCAAGGTCTGTGAACATATCCGCGCCCGGGCCGACCGGGGCCGCAAGTTTTCCATCGTCGTCATCGCCGAAGGGGCCAAGGAGATCGGCGGCGAGATGGTCGTGCAGAAGCTGGTCGCCCAGAGCCATGATCCGGTCCGGCTCGGCGGCGTCGGCCATGTGATGGCCCAGAAGCTTGAGATGTGCACCGGCATGGAGACGCGCGTCACCATCCTCGGCCACGTCCAACGGGGCGGTTCGCCGACGGCGCAGGACCGCATCCTGAGCACCCGCTACGGTTCTGCCGCCGTTGACGCGATCATGAGCGGCCAATTCGGCAAGATGGTGGCACTGCGGACGCCGAAAATCCTGCCGGTGCCCCTCGAAGAGGCGGTCGGAACGGCCAAGCAGGTCAAACCGGACGGACAGATCGTCCAGGCGGCTGAGTCGGTGGGGATCTCCTTCGGAGTGTGATCCGCCCTTGACCTGCCCCTGAGGCTCTTAAAAAGGCCAGCACATCGATGTCGCCCGGACAGTCTTTACCGGACAGTCTCTCGTGAAAAAAAGCGACGCAAAAACAGCGCAAGCCGGGCTTCTGCCCGGCTCTTTGCCTTGCCCCCATAGTTCGGCGGGCCCTCGGTAACACTGTAGAACAAATTGCACATGGCGATGGAGGTTTTTGTCCATGCATTCTCCCGCATCGATCCCTGCCGCTTCATTTGCCATTATCGGCGGTTCCAGCACCAATTCGCTCCGCTTCCCGGAAGCGTTGCAGGCGCCGGGGCTCACGGTTCTGGAGAAATATCCGGGCTGGGAGACGCCCTTTGGCCCCAGCCCCGCCTTCGTCTACTTTGAATTAAAAGGGAAGCGCGCCCTGACCTGCATGATGCACGGCTGGCGTCCCGGCGTCAAGCGGGCCGACGCCTCGCGGCAGATCTTCTGGGTCTTTCAACAGGCCGGCGTGAAACAGATCCTCTCCGAGGGCGGTGTCGGCGCGATCAACGAACTGCTGCGGCCGCGCGACCTGGTCATCCCCCACGATTACATCGACTTTTCCATGCGCAAGGATGTCGATCTGGGCACGCCCACCCTCTGCGTGATGCGACAACCCTTCTGTCCGGTCCTCCGTCGCGCCTTTATTGAGGCGGCGGAGACGCTCCCCGGAAAAGGGCGTGTCTTTGACCGCTCCAACTATGTCGTCACCGACGGCCGTCATTTCGAAAGCCCGGCAGAGGTGCGCTTTTTCCGCATCGCCGGCGGCGATGTCATCGGCCAGAGTGTGGCGCCGGAGGTCTACCTGGCTCGGGAGATTGGCGCCTGTTACGCTCGCCTGGAACTGGTGGTCAACTACGCCGAAGGGGTGATCACCGACTGGTCTCACCAGGAGTTGAAGGACATCTTTTTTGAAGAAGCGGAACCGGCGGCGCGGCGATTGCTTATGGCGCTCGACGCGTTGCCGGAGAAACAGGGGGAGGGCCATCTCGGCTGCGAATGCGCCACCCTGCGCAAGACGACATTGCTTCGCGAGCGGAATACCTAATTCACCGCCCGCCAGAAGCGAAGCCCCATCCCGTCGGGTGTCTTTTGTTTTTCGACGGCCAGCAGGGCGTCGCCGTTACGGAACTTATAATCCATGACACCGTAATAGACGGTGGCGTCGCCGCCCGGTTCCACATAGGGCGCTTGGCGGGTGTGACGGTGGCGTTCAAGCACCGTTAGACCGCTTGCCTCGTCGGCATGGACGACAGCCTGGTGGACGATGGTGGAAGAGAAGCAGATGCCGCCGCCCATCTCGGTCACGTACTGATTGCCTACCAGGACTTTGCCGAGGCCGAAACCGTTTTTGGCCTCGCGGGGTCCCACGGCCTGGTTGAAGGAAAAGACCTCATGGGGTTTCAGCACCAGCCCATCGATGCGATCAAGGGCGACCGAGGCGTTTTGTCCGCCGGCTACGCTCACATTGGCCATGGAGAGCAGCACATCAGAAGCGAGTCGCCACGAGGGGACGGCGATTTCGGCGTCAGCTGCCGTCGTTAAGGCCTCGGTGATCCGATCCAGTCCGCCGTCGCGGAGCCGGATGTGACTGGGGAGCGAATCGGCGAAGAGAACAGCGGCCGTGCGGGCCTGAACCGGATCTTTCGACGGGAGGTAGGTCCATGCGCCGGCGTCGACGCCGGCGATTTCTTTTCCGGGGATGAAGGCAAAGGTCTCCTCGCCGATATGCAGGGTGATCGTTCCTCCCTGGGGAACCGGCGCGACGGGCGGGGCGACGGTCGGCGACACAGGGGGTAGAGTGGACGGATCGGGCGGAACGTTTGGTACGTTTGGAAGAACGTTTGGAAGAACGTTTGGAACGTTTGGAACGTTCGGAAGGCTCGGAACGTTCGGAGATGTCGAAGTGACCGGAGCGACCGAAGCCGGTACGGGCGGTGTCAAAGGAGTCGCTGTCGTTGGATCCGGCGTTGGCGTTGGTGCAGTCGTTAGAGTCATCGGCGTCGTCGGCGTTGGAGCCATCAGCGCTGCTGTGGTGGAAGGGTTCTTCAGGGCGTCTGTGGCGGCTGTGACGGGCAATGTTGGCAGGGGCGCCGGCGATGATGTTCCCGCGCCAACGCTGGTCGTCGCCGCTGGCGTAGAAGAAGCGCTGAGCGCAGGGGGCTGTGTCGAGGCGCTTGACGCCGCCGCTGCCGTTTCACTGCCGGAAAAAGCATAAATAAGGGCCAGGGTTAACAAGCAGGACCGAAGGGAACCTTTCAGAGAACCACCTCCCTATCATTGGACCAACGGAAGAGCACAAGAGCATTTCAAAAAAATGGAAAAATTAACCTACTGTACCTTTTTATTCTCCAGGTATTCAAAATAGAAGTGAGAAACAAAAAAAGAGCCGGGACTGCATCCCGACTCAAAAAAATCACCTGTCTGCTTCGTTTCCCGACACGGGGGACGCAGACAGGTGACGCTATTCGACTCTCGGTTATTGTTTCTCCGGTTGGAAGGTGACCTTCTCTCCGTCACAGGTCGCCACAACCGTTCCGTTTTTGTCGGCTCGGAAAACCTGCACGTTGGCTTTGGCGAGTTTGTCGAGGGTTTTCTTGTGGGGGTGCCCGTAATCGTTGCCCTCACCGACAGGGATAAAGGCGTATTTGGGCGATACCGCTTTGAGGAAGGGGGGAGATGTGGAGCTGGTGCTGCCGTGGTGACCGACTTTCAACACATCGGCTCTCAGGTCGTACCCGCGGGCCACCATCTCGCCTTCCGATACAGACTCGGCGTCACCGGTCAGCAGGAAGGAGACCTTGCCATAGGTGACCTTGAGGACGGCGCTGTAATCGTTCAAATCTTCGTAGTTCGTTCCGTTCGGCGCGACGAAGAGGCCGTCGAAATCGGGAACGTCCAGTTTTAGGCCGCCTTTTGCTTCCACACGCTTGGCGCCGCTCTCCTTGACGGCGTTTAGGAAATACTCAAAGGTTTTCGTCGTCGTCGTCGCCTTGGGCATGTACACCTGGCCGACAGGAAAGCTCTTGAGGACCTTATCCAGCCCGCCGATGTGATCCTCATGGGGGTGAGTGGCCACGATGGCCGCCACTTCTTTCACCCCTTGTTGCTTCAGGTAATTGACGACCTTCCATCCATCGTCCACATTGCCGCCGTCGATGAGAACGAAACGACCGCCGGGGGACTGCAGCAGGATGGAGTCGGCCTGTCCCACGTCGATGAAATGAACTTTGAGCTGGCCCTGGGCAGCCGGTTGGGCCGCAGTGGATTGTTTTGTCGTGGCGGTAGACGAACCGCCTGAATTGGCTCCATTGGTGCTCGGTGACGGTTTTGAGCAGCCGGACAGGGTCAGAGCGAGGGCCAGCAAGAACAGAAAGAGCGGTTTCAGCCATCGATTGCGCAACAGAAGGCCTCCTTTTATTTGGGTACATGAATGATTCCACGGTGATCGGCCATTCCCTTCAAGCGATTTGGGCGAGATAAAAAAGAAGCCGGCCGGGCAAGCCGGCCAGCGGGGGGAGGGGCGTGCGTCATTCCGCCGCCAGGTCGGAAGGTTTGAAGCCTCTTGCCGGCGGCGCCGTGACGGCAAAGACCTGGGCGATATAGGTCAGGGCGTCGCCGCCGCCGCTGATGCCTCGAATCGCCGCTTCCACGCTCGTATCGCCGATGTTCACGAGGGAAGTCACGTCAACGGTCAGCGTGTCCCAGAGGCCGTCTTGGGCAAAGCCAGGCAGGGAGGTTCCGTCGGCGCCGTTGAAGGCGTCCTGCGGTTTAAGCGACGAACCCGGTCCGGCGACGATGGTTCCGTTGAACAGCGCCTTGTCGTCGGCAAAACGCGCCTGACCATCGGCGACGACGTAGGTTGTCTGGGCCTGCACGGGAGGACCGTAGACCTCGAAGTTTTGCAGCGTCGTGGACACCGTATCGGCGACAAAAGTCTGGGCGCCGTCATTGATGACGACGGTCGTGCGCGGGAATGTAGGGTTTTGGAAGATCACGACGAGCGACGCGCCCTCCATAAGCGGGAACGCCGTCGACGCGTCTTGCGGCGGTGTGGCGTCGCCTAAGCCGGAGGGGAAGTCGGTGAGGACATTCGCGCCCGCTACGGCGATTCCGGTCACATCGGCCCGGAAGGCGTCAATGAAACCGCTTCCGTCCGGCCAAAGGGGATCGCCGGAGGTGTAGCGCACGTCGGCAGTGATGGCAGTTCCGTTGAGGGTGCCCGTATCGGGTACAGGCGGGTCGCCGGTCCCGCGGATCACGGCCCAGTAGAGGAAGGCTTTTAGAATCGTCGAGCCTGCCGGCAGGGTGATGTTGATCGTGCCAAAACCACGGTTGCGCATGCCGACGCCGGCGGCCACATAGTTCCCGCGCAGCGTATGGTTGTAAAACTCGGTCAGCGGCACTTGGGGACCGAGAACAGCCTGAATTTGTATGGGCGACTTTTCGCCTGCAACCTCTCGTCCGCCGTAATACAATGCAAATTCCCCCTTTTTTTCAAACAGGGTGTGTATCCATAATTAGCCTATTTACGCTCCGGCTCATTTGTTACCATCGCCGCGCCGACGGAACCAAGGAAGGCCCCTTTTTGTCCGATGTTTCCGTAAATTTTCTGTTGCTTTTTATTTTTTCAATTGACGGAAAAGGTCGTCACAGGTACAATAACTCCAAGCGCTTGCCCTATTCGGGCGAGCGGACAATTGAAGACACTCATCCAGAGAGGTGGAGGGAAAGGGCCCGATGAAACCCGGCAACCCGTCGCGACAGTGGGAACTGATGCGACATGGTGCCAATTCCTTCAGGACGGAGACCGTCCTGGCAGATGAGGCGGATAGAAGTATACCCCCTGCGTCTGCGCAGGGGGTTTTTGTATCCTTTCTCGCTTGAAGGTCATTCCTATGCAATCAATAGAGAAGAAGGGAGCACAGTCATGACAGAGAAAAAATGGCGCTTTGACACGATCGCCCTCCACGAAGGACATGTGCCTGATCAGGACACCCTTTCGCGGGCCGTTCCCATCTACCAGACCACATCCTATGTGTTTCGTGACGTGGAGCATGCGGCGAACCTCTTTGCCTTGAAAGAGCCCGGTCATATTTATACCCGCATCGACAACCCCACGACCGACGTGCTGGAAAAACGGCTCGCCGCCCTGGACGGCGGTGTCGGCGCGCTGGCCCTTTCGTCCGGTCAGTCGGCCATCACCCTGTCGATCCTGAACATATGCTCCACCGGCGACGAGGTTGTCGCTTCCACCAGCCTCTATGGCGGCACCTACAACCTGTTCACCCATACGTTGCCGCGGCTTGGCGTCAAGATCCGCTTCGTCGACCCCTCCGATCCGGAAAACTTCCGGGCTGCCATCAACGAAAAGACGAAGGCCCTCTATGGCGAGATCATCGGCAACCCCAAGTGTGACGTTCTGGACATCGAGGCCGTCGCCAACATCGCCCATGAGGCCGGCATCCCTCTCATCGTCGACAACACCTTCGGCACGCCGGCCCTCTGCCGGCCCATCGATTTTGGCGCCGATGTCGTCGTCTACTCGGCCACCAAGTTCATCGGCGGCCACGGCACCTCCATCGGCGGCGTTATCGTCGATTCGGGCAAGTTTGATTGGGCCCAGAACGACAAGTTCCCCGCCTTTACCCAGCCCGATCCGAGCTACCATGGCATCGTTTACGCCAAGGATGTGGGTGCGCCGGCTTATATCGTCAAAGCGCGGGTGCAGTTGTTGCGCGACTTGGGCAACTGCATCAGCCCCTTCAACTCCTTCCTCTTGCTCCACGGCGTGGAGACCCTCTCCCTGCGGATGGAGCGCCATGTGAGCAACACCCGCCGCATCGTCGACTTTTTGGCCAACCACCCCCTGGTCAGTTGGGTCTCCTACCCCGAGCGCTGCGACCACGGTTCCTGCGCGCTCGCGAAAAAGTACCTGCCCAAGGGAGCCGGCGCCATCTTCACCTTCGGGATCAAAGGCGGCGTGGAAGCGGGACGGCGTTTCATCGACAGCCTGAAAATCTTCTCCCACCTGGCCAATGTGGGTGACGCCAAGTCCCTGGTGATCCACCCGGCGTCGACGACCCACAGCCAACTCTCCGAGGAGGCCTTGCGCGCCGCCGGCGTCAGCCCCGATCTGGTGCGCCTCTCCATCGGCCTGGAAGATCCGGATGATTTGATTGAAGACCTCGATCAGGCGCTGCGGGCCGCCGAAGGCCGGGCATAAAAAGGCGGGATCCGAATGAGCACTGGGGCCGTTGTCAACCGGGGTTTGGCGGACAGCCGCGAAGGGCTCGTCCAACCCCAAACGTTTACCTTCGCCGAGGGGTCCGATGCCTTTGTGCTGGAATCGGGCAGCCGGCTCGGCCCCATCACGGTGGCCTATGAGACCTACGGCGTTCTGAACAGGGAACGCTCCAACGCCATCTTGATCACCCACGCCTTGACGGGCGACCATCACGCCGCCGGCAAGCATCACCCCGCCGAGAAGGCGCCCGGTTGGTGGGACGATCTGATCGGGCCGGGCAAGTCTTTTGACACGAACCGTTTTTTCATCATCTGTTCCAATGTGCTCGGCGGCTGCCGCGGCACGACCGGCCCGGCCAGCGTCAACCCGGCCACCGGCAAGCCCTACGGGATGGACTTTCCCGTCTACACTGTGCGGGATATGGTGCGGGTGCAAAAGGCGCTCGTCAATCACCTGGGCATCGAGCGGCTGCTCCTCGTCGCCGGCGGTTCCATGGGGGGCATGCAGGTGCTGGAGTGGGGCGTCAACTACCCGGAGATGATGGATGGCCTGCTGCCCATCGCAACGGCCGGTCGCACGACAGCCATGGGCATCGCCTTCAACGAGATCATGCGCCGGACGATCATGCTCGATCCAGCATGGAATGGCGGCGATTACGCGCCCGGGAAGGGACCGGCCGCCGGTCTCGCCATCGCCCGGATGCTCGGCATGGTCACCTACCGCACCGACGAACTCTTCACGGCCCGTTTCGGCCGGCGGATGACCGATAACCAGGCCAGGGCATACTATGATTTTGACAACCGCTTCGAGATCGAGAGCTACCTGCACTATCAGGGCGACAAACTGGTCCAACGCTTTGACGCCAACAGCTACATCTACCTCTGTAAAGCCATGGACCTGCTCGATGTGGGCCGCGGGCGCGGCGGTTTTGAGAAGGCGCTGGCCTCCATCGCCGCCCGGACCTTGTTCATCGGTGTCGATTCGGACTGGCTGTACCCGCCCGTCTACATGATCGAGATGACGGAGATCATGCAAAAAGCCGGCTGTGCGGCCGACTACTGGGAACTGAAAAGCCCCCACGGCCACGACGCCTTTCTGATCGAGTTTGAACGGATGCGCCCTGTCGTTGCGACCTTTGTCAACGAGATCGCTGCCTTGAGACGATTATAAGAGGGCGCCGGCAGCATCCCACATGAGCAAAGCGGCACTTCATGGACAGAGCAACCAAAACAGTATTCATCGAAGCAGTACAAATACGAGATGGGGCGCCGCGAGGCGTCCTTTTCTTTTGAGAAGGAGGAAGGCTATGAAAGTCAATGTCCTGCTCCCGCTCTTCAACATGATTTTCTTTTTCGCCTGGGGGATCGCCCTGAGAATGGGCAAGACCGTGGAGTGGCTCGCCGGCTACGACGACGCGCGAGACCAGGAGGGCCTCGCGCGCTGGGTGGGCAATCAATTTATCGCCATCGGCGCCGTGTCGCTGCTGTTGATCCTGGCCGGTCCCCTGATTTCCGAGCGATTCGCCTATGTGTACTTCTTCGGCTATCTGCTGCTGCTGGCGCT
Organism: Heliomicrobium gestii; assembly: GCF_009877435.1. Classification (NCBI taxonomy): domain Bacteria; kingdom Bacillati; phylum Bacillota; class Clostridia; order Eubacteriales; family Heliobacteriaceae; genus Heliomicrobium; species Heliomicrobium gestii. The sequence goes on from NZ_WXEX01000009.1 coordinate 20,056, forward strand.
CTGGTTGAGCCGCGTTTCCGACAAGGCGCGAAAGTATTAGGAAACACCGAAAGGCCATCGCAGCGCATTGCGATGGCCTTTTCGATCCGCCACGGCGGAGATGTGTTGCCGGAGTCCTGCGGAGGCGTTCAGCCTGTGACGCGCCGTCCGCAGATGATGAGATCTCGCTCCAGGCCGTCCAGGATCGCCACACGGGGCAGGTGGCCCCAGCGGCTAAAGCCGAACGCCTCGAATAGGCCGAGACTGGGCTCGTTGTGGGCAAAGATAAAGCCCAGCAGGGTATGTACGCCCATGGACGGCGCGGCCTCGATCGCCTGTTGCAGCAGGAAGCGTCCGATGCCTTTTCCACGGAAAGCCTCAGCGACGTAGATGCTCACCTCGACGGTCCCGTCGTAAGCGGGGCGACCATAAAATGACTGGAAGCTCAACCAGCCGGCGATGACGCCCTCCTCCTCCAGGACCCAGAGAGGGCGTCCGTTCGGGTAGTGGTCGCGAAACCAGGGAAGGCGGTTCTCGACGGAGACTGGCGTCGTATCGGCAGTCACCATCCGGCTGGCGATGGTGGAGTTGTAAATCGCTACGATGGCAGGCAGATCCGATTCGACGGCGTCGCGCAGCAACATGTTCTTCACTCCCGTTGTTCAATCGAGGTTTCAACCGGTATATCGACCCGTACCTACACCTAAGCCCATACATAAACCGAATTCATAAAGCCTATTATACCAAAGCTTTCATCCCCTTGGTCGACGATTTCGCCCTTCCTATGATAGGCTTTGGGGGAAGGTCAATGTTGCAAGGAGTTGAACCGTTTTATGGCGCGGATCGTCCCTATCGCCTTGCCCACCCCGTATCCGGTGGGCGATGTGAATGTCTATTTTGTCGATGATGAACAACCCATGCTGATCGATGCCGGTCCGCCCACCCAGGAGGCCTACAGCATCCTGAAAGAGCAGTTGCAGGCGCTCGGCTGCCCGCTGGAGGCGCTCAAAGAGATCGTGGTCACCCATTTTCATCCCGATCATGTGGGGCTGGCCCAGATTCTGGCGAAGGAAGCCGCCATCCCTGTCCGCCTGCATCCCCTCGATCTCTACACCCTGCGCCTGAGCAGTGAAAAAGCGATCGGCTTTTTTGACGGCTGGGACTTGCCTCCGGGCTGGGATCCCAGCCAATTCGATACGAATCACTGGATTCCGGCCAGGTATCGCCCGTCTGGCGTCACCTTCCTGCCCCTGGAGGCAGGAGAGGTGATCGATACGGGCAGCCTGCGATTTGAAGTGGTGGCCGTGCCGGGCCATTCGCTGGGCCATGTGGCGCTCTGGGAAGAGAAAAATCGCTGGCTCTTCACCGGCGATACGGTCATTCCCGGGCTCGCGCCCAATCCGATGATCTATCATGTCGAGGGCGAACGGGTGCCCACGCTGCCCATGTATCTGAACAGCCTCAGCCAGCTGCGCCGGCTCGATGTGGAGACCCTTTATCCCGGCCATGGCGCCCCTTTCGCCGATCTGGCGGCAGAACTGGACGCCACCGTCGACCACTACCGGCAGAAGGCGCTGGAGGTCTATGCCATCATGGACCGGCAGGGACCGTCCGGCCTGGGCCTGCGCCAGATCGCCGCCTGCCTCTATCCCCGACAGATCGAGAGTCAGCCCTATATGGTGCTGAGCAAGACCCTCGGCTGCCTCGATCTGTTGGAGCGAGCGGGCCTCGCCCAAGCGGCGGGCGGGTCACGGGGGAGGCGAATCTACCGGCTAGCGGCGGAGCGAGAGGGGGAACCGGTCGACGCGTTGAATCCCTTGCTCTGCTCGGATTAGACCAGGGAAAAAAAGGCCCTTGCCGTTTGCGCCACGATGAAACAGACGGCCATCGCCAGCGCCGTGTTCATCACCAGCGAGAGGGCCGGCCAGCGCCAGCTTCCCGTTTCCTTGCCCATCGTCAGCAGCGTGGTGGCGCAGGGGAAGTGGAGGAGCGAGAAGAGCATCACATTGACCGCTGTCAGCCAGGTCCAGCCGTGATCGACGAACAGAGCGGCCAATTCGCTCACCTCTTCCATCTCGACGAGACTGCCCTGGGCCAGGTAGCCCATGACCAGGATCGGCAGGACGATCTCGTTGGCCGGCAGTCCCAGGAGAAAGGCGACGAGGATGTAGCCGTCCAGGCCGAGCGCGCGGCCGAGAGGGTCGAAGAAGGCGGCGGCTGTGGCGAGCAGGCTATGTTCTCCGGCCGGAATGTTGGCCAGCAGCCAAATGACGAGGCCGGCTGGCGCGGCCACCTTGACGGCTCGCCAGAGGACGAAAAGGGTCCGGTCAAAGATGGACGTGACGATCACCCGGCCCACCTGAGGCTTGCGAAAGGGCGGCAGTTCCAGGGAGAAAGAGGAGGCTTCGCCTTTCAGCAGTGTTTTCGATAATCCCCAGGAGACGATGAGGGTGACGGCGATGCCGAAGACGACCAGGACCGCCACCAGCAGCGCGCCCATGCCTTCGCCCACGGTCGCCCCCAGGTAGCCGCCGCTGAGGATGCCAGCGACGGCGATCAACGTGGGGAAGCGGCCGTTACAGGGGACAAAGTTGTTTGTCAGGGCGGCGATGATCTTTTCCCGCGGCGAATCGATGATGCGGCAGGCGACGACGCCGGCGGCGTTGCAGCCAAAGCCCATGCTCATCGTCAAGGCCTGTTTGCCGTGAGCGCCGGCCAGTTTGAAGAGGCGATCCATGTTGAAGGCCACCCGGGGCAGGTAGCCCAGGTCCTCCAGGAGGGTGAAGAGGGGAAAGAAGATGGCCATGGGCGGCAGCATGACCGATACGACCCAGGCCAGGCAGCGGTAGACGCCGTCAACGATGATCCCCTTCAGCCAGAGGGGCGCCTGGGCCGCCGTGAAGAGCTCTGCCAGCCAATCCTGACCGGCGAAGAGAACCGAGGCGATCATCGCCGAGGGGATATTGGCCCCTTCAATGGTCAGCCAGAAGATGACCGTCAACAGGGCCAGCATGAGGGGATAACCGAACCAGCGCGATGTGAGCAGATCGTCGAGCCGATGGTCCCAGGAACGCCCCCCTTCCGGCGCATGCCGCACCACCTCGCTGGCGATGGACTCCGCCTGCCGGTAGATGTTGCCGACGATGCGATCGGCCACTGCGGGGCCGAAGATCTGCCGCGCCTCCCGGGACAGGGCGTGGAAGCGCTCTTTTTCCCCCGAGGGGGTGGGGAGCATCACTGTGGACACAGAAGCACCTCCTCCTTCGCTTCTGGCTGGCCGGCGCCGGTGTGTTCGGTGAGGGAATCGAGGAACTGCTCGTCGCCATCGAGGAGGCGCATGGCTACCCAGCGCGGGTTGAGGTGGGGCAACGCTTGCAACAGCGGTTCGAGCCGGGGCAGCAGTTGCTCCATCGCCGCTCTCACCTCTTCGTCATAGGCAACGGCGAGAGGCGCCGGCGCCACCTGCCCTGTGGCGACACGGCAGAGGGCCTCTTTCAAGGCATCCAGTCCCCGGCCAGAGCGGGCCGCTGTGCCGACAACGGGAACGCCCAGCTTTTCCGAGAGCGCCTCCAGGTCGATCCGGATCCCTTTGCTCTCGGCCTCATCGAGGAGGTTGACACAGAGGACCACTTTGTTGGTGATCTCCATCACCTGCAAGGCCAGGTTCAGGTTGCGGGCGAGACAGGTGGCGTCGACGACGACGATGGTTGCGTCAGGCCGGCCGAAGCAGATGAAATCGCGAGCCACCTGTTCATCGGTGGAATGGGCCAGGAGGGAGTAGGTTCCCGGCAGATCGACGAGCAAAAAGGAGTGGTCGTCGTGGACGAAACGCCCCTGGGCCTGGGTCACGGTTTTGCCCGGCCAATTGCCCGTGTGCTGGCGCATCCCCGTCAGGCTGTTGAAGACGGTTGTTTTGCCCACGTTGGGATTGCCCGCCAGGGCGATCACCTTTTCTCGTCCCGTTTCCTGCCAGACATTGTACCTGCCGCGCAGCGTCACATCGGCGGAAAAGGAGCGGCTGACACAGGATTGGCAGCAGTTTTCCATGCCTCGATCCTCTCCTTCCTGGTTAGTTTTCATCTACCAAAACCTTGGACGCCTCGTCTCTGCGCAGTCCGATGATGGCGCCCCGGACGAGATAGGCCGTGGGGTCGCCGATGGGGCTTCGGCGGATGACCTTCACTTCAGTTCCTGGAACGAGGCCGATGTCGAGCATCCGCCGCCGTTGGAAGCCTTCCAGTTTCAGGTCGGTGACGCGGACCTTGCGACCGACAGGGACTTTGGAGAGGGGGAAGGGGTTGCCCATGGCGCTTCTCCTCCTTGGTAAATGTCGATCAGTTTCCGGGCCGCTATGGCCCGGTTATGTCGCCGGAATCCCATTCACCGGCATCGGTTCACGCAAATGCCTTGCTTACGTATCGTCGTTTGCCCTGTGCACAACCGGCATTGTGGCAGGCGCCCGGCCCGACCTGCCGGCTGGAGAGTTCATCTGCCGCCGAAGCTGTCAAACAGATCCCCCCTCGAGCGGACCAAAGTTTCATTCAGCTAATTTTCTTAGCCTGCTTTAAAATATGGGATGAAGCCCCAATGGTGCTTGACCCAGCCTGGCAATTCATAGCGCCTTGTTGGACGAAAGGCGGATTTTTTCCTATAATGATGCTAATGCCCCAAAAGGGATCACCGTGATAGAAGGTAGGAGGCTGTCCCATGTCTATCCTTGACCCAGCGTCCTGTTCCCCAGAACCGCAATCCCTCGAACCTGTCACCGCTCAGCACCCAGAAGGGCATGCGGACGCCCTGGAGCGTGTCTGCCGGTATCTGGACCCGTTCCAGTTGGGCCTCAAACCCATGCTCTTTGAGGTGTCCACCTCCAGCGCCCAACTGGCTGCCGAGGCTGTCGGTGTCGATGTCGGCGCGATCGCAAAAACCATTTGCTTCCAGGTCAAAGACGAACCCGTTCTCGTCGTCACCAGCGGCGATGTCCGGGTCGACCTGAAAAAACTGAAAGCGCTCGCCGGCGGACGGCCCAAGTTCGTCGACCCGGACAAGGCCTTCGCCCTGACCGGCTACCGGGCCGGCGGCGTTTGTCCCTTTGCCCTGCCGTCGCCGATGAGGATCTATATCGATGAGAGCCTCCGCCGGTTCCCCGTCGTCTACATCGCCGCCGGGACGGCCAATTCGGCATTGCCGATTACCGTCGAGCAGCTCGTCGTGACGACGGGCGGGGAAGTGGCCGATCTGGCGGAGTATCGTGAGCGATAGTTTCCCAAAAAGTAAAGAAACTGCCGACAACGAAGGTTGTCGACAGTCTTGGGCGGCCATTGGCTAAGACGCCAACGGGTGGGAGGACTGGCCATGAACAAGGAAGAACAGGTGATAGACCGTTTTCGGAACTTATTTAACAAATTGCTTTGGCTTAATAAATTTAAGATGGAACACGCTCTTAAGGAGTGTAAGCCTTCTGAAGTACATTGTATCGAATACATTGGAAGACATGTAGATGCCAACGTGACAAAACTAGCAGAGTCCTTTTATATGACGAGAAGCGCCATAAGTAAAATTACGAAGAAGCTCATAGAAAAAGGCTATATCGAAAGCTACCAGAAGCCGGATAACAAGAAAGAAATCTATTTTAGGCTTACTGAGCAAGGGAAAGCAACTTACAAGGTTCATGAGGGGCTGCACAAAGAGTTTCAGGAGCGGGACAAAGCCGTATTTGAACAGGTAACTGAAGAACAATTTGACAGCATGCTTAGTTTCGTAGAAAAGTATAGTAGGCATTTGGATGCAGAGATAAAGAAACTGGATCTAGATATGAAGTCGGAATAAATATGAATAATGAGATTGAAACCACAGGCAGCCTAAACTCGATGGAGGACAGGCTGCATTTTTATTGCTCGTTTTTTGTTGACGAGGAAACAAAAGTGCGATACGATAAAAATGTTTCCGGGGAATCAAAATCATAACGCTTGAAGGGAGCAATGAAGTGTTCAAATCTCCATCACACCATGTACAGAACAAAGAACAAACCGTGGATAAAAAAGCCTTGCTGTTCGGTCTTATGTCCGTGTTTCTTTGCGGAATAGGCTTCAGTATCATAGCGCCTGTCGTCCCATTCCTCGTGCAGCCTTATATAAGCAATCCGGACGATCAAGCTATCGTTGTTACGCTGCTGACTTCTGTTTATGCAGTCTGTGTGTTTTTTGCGTCCCCCATACTCGGAGCGTTGAGCGACAAGTATGGCCGTCGGCCATTGCTCTTGGGATGCCTTTTTGGTTCTGCGATCGGGTACTTTGTTTTTGGCGTCGGAGGAGCGCTATGGGTGCTCTTTGCCGGGCGCATCATCGAGGGGATCACAGGCGGGAGCATAAGCACGATCTTCGCATATTTTGCAGACATCGTTCCTAGAGAACAGCGAACCAAATACTTTGGATGGATGAGCGCAGTTGTAGGTGTAGGCACCGTCATCGGGCCAACGCTAGGCGGATTACTTGCCAAGTTTGGTTATTCTGTACCCATGTATTTTGGAGCAGCAATAACGTTATTGAATGTTGGTTATGGATTCTTTTTTATGCCTGAGAGCCTTGATACGACTAATAGACAGAGAGAGATTACTCTTGTAAGACTAAATCCCTTCACAGAGCTTGCAAGGGTGCTTTCCATGAAGAACGTAAAAACGCTGCTTGTCTCAGCGTTCATACTTTGGATCCCCAATGGGTCTTTACAGGCAGTTTTTTCACAATTTACAATGGACGCTTTCAATTGGCAACCTGCGCTGATCGGACTTATGTTTTCAATTATAGGTTTTCAAGACATTATTTCACAAGGTTTCATCATGCCAAAGCTGTTGATTAAGCGTAGTGATAAAGAGATAGCGATTCTTGGAATGGCATCGGAGATTATAGGCTACAGTCTGATTGCAGCATCGGCTTTGTTCTCATTCTATCCTCTTTTTATCGCTGGAATGTTTATATTTGGTTTTGGCGATTCGATCTTCGGGCCTTCATTCAATGGGATGCTCTCCAAATCGGTCGATTCTAGCGAACAAGGAAGGATTCAAGGAGGTAGCCAATCGATTCAGGCTTTAGCCAGAATGATTGGGCCGGTCATTGGAGGTCAAATCTATGTATCACTGGGTCATGCCGCACCCGCATTTATGGGTATGATCCTGATAGCAGCGGCAATACCCGTTTTGTATAAGGGTACGCATGTAAATGCATAAAACCACCTGCTTTGTATGGGCAGGTATCGGCTTCTTTTGCAATTATAGAGGGGGTAAGCGCAAATTCGGCACACACATCTCCACCTTGTGTGTGATACACTCTCATTGTCCCTCTTCATGTCGAGATACTCCTTGGCGAAGCACCTTGGTGGCGCCGAAATGGGATTTATTCATTATGCGAGTTAACAAAACTTCGAAGCCCCGCTAAAATAAACGTAAGTTTCCACGTTTATTTCATAAGAAAGCCATAACGAAAAGGATGTCAAGCCCCGTGATAACGAGCGATATCCCTAAGCCAAACAACTCCAAATTCGTCCACCTCCACGTCCACACCGAATACAGCCTCCTTGACGGGGCGGCCCGCATCGGCAAACTGGTCGATCGCGCCGCCGAACTGGACATGCCCGCCTTGGCCATCACCGACCATGGCGTCATGTACGGCGTCATCGATTTTTATAAAAAGGCCAAGGCCCGCGGTGTCAAGCCGATCATCGGCTGTGAGGTCTATGTGGCCTCCCGGACCATGGTGGACCGCGATCCCCAGAAGGACAGCGACCAGCACCACCTGGTGCTGCTGGCCAAAGACCTGGAGGGCTACCGCAACCTGACGGCCCTCGTCTCCCAAGCGCATACGGAGGGCTTCTATTATAAACCGCGCGTCGACCATGACCGTCTGGCCCGCCACAGCAAAGGACTCATCGCCATGAGCGCCTGCCTGGCCGGCGAGATCCCCCGGCTGCTCCTCAACAGCCAGGAACGGCAGGCGAGGGAGCGGGCCGCTTTCTATCGGGACACCTTCGGTCGCGAGAATTACTTCATCGAACTGCAGGATCACGACATCCCTGAGCAGAAGCAGGCCAATCGCGGCCTGATCCGCCTCGCCGGCGAGTTGGGCCTTGGCCTGGTGGCGACGAACGACGTCCACTATGTGGAGCGCAAGGACGCCTACATCCAGGATGTGCTCATGTGCATCCAGATGGGCAAGACCCTCCAGGACACGGACCGGATGAAGTTTGACGGCGCCGAGTTTTACCTGAAAAGCGCCCGGGAGATGGCGGCCCTCTTCGGTGAAGTGCCTGGCGCGCTGACGAACACCCTCGCCATCGCCGAGGCCTGTGATCTCCAGTTCGACTTCGGCAAACACCACCTGCCAGCCTATCCCATCCCGGACGAACCGGCATTCGCCCAGTGGCGGCGCGCTCACGGGAGCGCTCCCTGGCCGGGCGTGCCCTGGGAAGCGGCGGAGCAGTACCTGACCTACCTCTGCAAAGCAGGGATGGAGTGGCGCGGCTGCGCCCACCGCGACGACTACCGCCGCCGCCTCGCTTTTGAACTCCAGACCATCTGCCGGATGGGCTTTGCTGGCTACTTCCTCATCGTTCAAGACTTCTGCGCCTTTTCCCGCCGCGAGGGCATCCTTGTCGGCCCCGGCCGGGGGTCGGCGGCGGGCAGCCTCGTCGCCTATGTGCTCGGCATCACCGACATCGACCCCATCGAATACAACCTGCTTTTCGAGCGATTTTTGAATCCCGAGCGGGTTTCCATGCCAGATATCGACATCGACTTCGACTTCGTCCGGCGCGGCGAGGTCATCGACTATGTCGTCCACAAGTACGGTTCTGACCGGGTCGCCCAGATCATCACCTTCGGAACGATGGCCGCCCGGGCAGCTGTCCGCGACGTGGGCCGCGTCCTCAACCTGCCCCTGGCCGATGTGGACAAGGTGGCCAAGGCCATCCCCGCCGAACTGGGCATGACCATCGAAAAGGCGGTCGAGATCAGCCCCGAGTTGCAGACCCTCTGCCAGGACTCGCGCATCGGCCACCTTGTCGAGACGGCCCGCGCCATCGAGGGGATGCCTCGCCACGCCTCGACCCATGCCGCCGGCGTCGTCATCGCGCCGTCGCCTCTCGTCGATTACCTGCCTGTGCAGCGCGGCTCTGAAGAGGGTGTCACCACCCAGTTTCCGAAGGATACCGTCGAAGAGATCGGTCTTTTAAAAATGGATCTCCTCGGTTTGAAGACACTGACCCTGATCGGCGATGTGATCAACAAGATCCGCCGCTCGCGGGGCCTGGCGATCGAACTCAAAGACCTTCCCCTCGATGATCCGAAAGCCTATCAGCTCCTGAGCCGGGCCGACAGCCTTGGCGTCTTCCAGTTGGAAAGCTCGGGCCTGCGGGCGATCCTGCGGGAACTGAAGCCCAACAGCTTTGACGACATCATCGCCCTGGTGGCCCTCTACCGGCCGGGCCCCCTCCAGTCGGGCATGGTGGAGGACTTCATCCGCCGCAAGCACGGCCAGACCGCTGTCGAGTACCTGCACCCAGCCCTAGAACCGATCCTGAAAGACACCTACGGCGTCATCCTCTACCAGGAACAGGTCATGCGCATCGCCAGCGAACTGGCCGGCTTCACCCTCGGCGAAGCCGACATGTTGCGCCGCGCCATGGGCAAGAAAAAGCCCGAGGTCATCGCCGGGCTGCGCCAGCAGTTCATTGAGGGCGCTGTCGCCCACCACATCCCCGAGCAGACGGCCGGCGCCATCTTTGACCTGATGGAGTTTTTCGCCGGCTATGGTTTTAACAAAAGTCATTCGGCGGCCTATGCCCTTATCGCCTACCAGACGGCCTACTTGAAGGCCAACTACCCCGTTGAGTTCATGGCCGGCCTGTTGACGAGTGTCGCCGATTCGTCCGATAAGGTGGCCCAGTATGTCGATGAGTCCCAGCGCCTGGGCATCCGCGTCCTGCCGCCCGATGTGAGCGCCTCAGAGATCGATTTTTCTGTCGTCGTCGACCCCCTTGGCGGCGGCCGCCAGATCCGCTTCGGCTTGGCCGCTGTGAAAAATGTGGGCCGCGGGGCCATCGACTCGATCCTGCTGGCCCGTGAAACCGGCGGCCCTTTCACCTCCCTCGACGATTTCTGCACCCGTATCGACAACCGCCAGGCCAACCGGCGCGTCCTGGAAAGCCTGATCAAGGCGGGGGCGCTCTCCTCCCTGGGCAAACGCCGTCCCCTGTTGCAGGCCCTCGATAAGTGCATGGACGTGGCGGCCCGTCGCCAGCGCGACCTGGCCACGGGCCAGATGAACCTCTTTGACTTCGGCGGTCTTGGCGGGGAAGCGGGGGAGAGCGGGGGATTCGGGGGAATGGGCGGTCTTGGCGGATCCGGTGAACCCGGAGGAAGCGATGGGACCGGCGGATTCATGGGCATCCCCGGTGGTTCCGCCGCCGAGACGGCTGTTCCGCTGCCGGAGATTGCCGATTTTCCTCACCGCGAAATCCTGGCCATGGAAAAAGAACTGCTCGGCATCTACTTCAGCGGTCATCCCCTCGAGGAGCTGCGCCCCTGGCTGGAAAAGCAGATCTCCATGACCATCGCCCGCATTCAACCTGACAATGACCAGCAGCGGGTGAAACTGGGCGGGTTGATCCACGCCTTGCGGCGGACGACCACCAAAAAAGGCCAACTGATGGCCTACTTTACGTTGGAAGATTGGAGCGGCGGCGTCGATGTCCTCGTCTTTCCCCGCACCTATGAACGGTGCGCCGAAAAAATTCAGGACGATGCTGTCGTTATCTTAGAAGGAAAAATCCACTACGAGGAAGAAAACAAAAAAATCTTTTGTGAGAATCTCCTGGTGGTGGACGCCGCCCAACTGGCGGCGTCTGTCGATCCGGTTACGGCGGCGCAGACCAGCGCGGCCTTCGATCCGGCGAGGGCAGCGGTCGGGCGAAAGGTTAACGCGGCGGCAGACACGAACCCAACAAACACGAACCCACAAAACCCACCGCATCGACCGGATGCGCCGACGCTGCAGCTTTGGCTGCCGGTCGCCTCGACCGACGAGGGAGCCCGTGAACGACTCATTTCCATCCTCCGCGCCCACGGAGGACCATCGCCGGTTCAACTTTTTTTTACAGCGGATCGAAAAGCCTTCCGCCTGAATCCTGACCTTTGGGTCACCCTGTCCGGTGACCTCCAGGCAGCGCTGGGTCGGCATTTCGACGGGATTCGAATGGAAGTCGCCCAGGGATAGGAATGATCGATTGATCTTCGATATGATTTGCATCGAAGGTAAAAATTGTGTTATCCTTAATCTGATCTGGGTCTTCCATGTGTGCGACAACACGGAAATTGACATAATCTCAGGGAAGGTTGTGCTCTTATGCTGGAGAAGGAAACGTCCATCGGTGGCGAGTACATTGTCATCAAAGCTTTGGAGAACGGCGTAACGATCATCGGCTTGACACGGGGCAAGGATACGAGGTTCCACCATTCCGAGAAATTGGACAAAGGCGAGGTTATGGTTGCCCAGTTCACGGAACATACATCGGCCATGAAGATCCGCGGCCGGGCGACGATCTTTACCAAGCACGGTGAAATCGAAGCCGGAATCTGAATGGGACAAGAGAGAGGTGATTCCCTATGTGGACCGTCGTTTACATCGCACCCAACCGCACAACCGCCGAAATGTTGAAGAATGTACTCACCAACGAAGGTTTGCTCGTCATGTTGCGACCTGTTGGGGTGCCTCATCTTGGCGATTCAGGTTCCGTAGAAATCCTCGTGCCAGAATCAGAAGCTGAAGAAGCCCATGAGATTTTGAGCGGGGCCTTGGGCGGTTGACCATAGCCAAGCCTCGGCCCACGCCACCCACGCTGTCACGCCGCGGGCAGTTCCCCAGCGTAACCGTACCAGCGGAACCACTTTCGAATAAGGGGCGCGATAAACAAATGGATGGCTTGTGGGTGAAATGCAAGCAGTGTCAGCAGATCCTGTTGACGAAAGAGTTAGAGAAGAATCTGAAGGTATGCCGGTGCGGTTACCACTTTCGGATGACGGCGCAGGAACGGATCAACATGCTGGTCGATGAGAACAGCTTTATCGAGTGGGACCGGGAGTTGGCAACGAAGGATCCCCTCAAGTTTCCTGGATATGCACAAAAAATTCAGAAGTGTCAGATTGAGACGTCGATGGGTGAGGCGATCTCTACCGGCCAGGGCAGGATCTGTGGCATCCCCTTCGCCATCGGTGTGATGGATCCCCGTTTCATCATGGCGTCCATGGGCGCCGTTGTCGGTGAGAAGATCGTGCGCGCCGCTGAACGAGCGCTGAAGCTGCGCCTGCCGCTGGTGCTCTTTTCCGCTTCCGGCGGCGCTCGCATGCAGGAAGGCGTCCTCTCGCTGATGCAGATGGCTCGCACCAGCGCCGCCCTGACGCGCCTCTCTGAGGCTGGGCTGCCCTTTTTCTCCATCCTTACCGATCCGACGACCGGTGGCGTCACGGCCAGCTTCGCCATGCTGGGTGACCTGATCATCGCCGAACCGGGCGCTTTGATCGGCTTCACCGGTCCTCGCGTGATCGAGCAGACGATCCGTCAGAAACTGCCTGAAGGATTTCAACGGTCAGAATTTTTGCAAAAACATGGCATGGTCGACATCATCATCGAACGCCCGAAAATGCGCGAACAACTGGCTGCGTTGCTGGGCCTGCATCATTGTGATGCCGTTGAGGGGGTGCAGGGCTGATGGCATTGCCGCTGGATTTTGAAAAGCCGCTCTTTGAGTTGGAGACGAAAATCAACGAACTGCGCACCTTCTCTCACGAAAAGGACCTTGATTTCACCAGCGAAATCGCCACGCTGGAACAGAAGGCTGAGGAACTGCGCAAGAAGATCTACCGCGACTTGACGCCGTGGCAGCAGGCCCAATTGGCCCGTCACCCAGACCGGCCCAACACGATCGAGTACATCCGGCTGATCTTCGAGGAGTTCTTCGAGATGAAGGGCGACCGCCTTTACGGCGACGACCCGGCCATCATGGGCGGCATCGGCCGCTTCCAAGGCCGTCCCGTCACCGTCATCGGCCATGTGAAGGGCAAGGATACGAAGGAGAACATCTACCGCAACTTCGGCATGCCCCATCCTGAAGGGTATCGCAAGGCCTTGCGGCTGATGCGGCAGGCAGCCAAGTTCGGCCGGCCCATCATCTGCTTTATCGATACACCGGGCGCCTACTGCGGCATCGGCGCCGAGGAGCGCGGCCAGGCAGAAGCCATCGCCCGCAACCTCTTTGAGATGGCGGCACTGCCGGTGCCGATCATCTCTGTGATCATCGGTGAAGGCGGCAGCGGCGGCGCCCTGGCCCTTGGTGTGGCCGACCGTCTGTTGATGATGGAACACGCTGTCTACTCCGTCGCTTCGCCCGAATCGGCCGCCTCGATCCTCTTTAAGGATGCCACCCTGGCGCCGCAGGCGGCGGCGGCCATGGGCATCACGGCGGAGCGGTTGAAAGACCTGAAGTTGATCGACCGCATCGTCCCCGAGCCCTCTGGCGGCGCCCACCGCAACCCGATCGGAACGGCGAAAGAACTGGCGGCGGCGCTCAGCGGCGAACTGGAATCGCTGATGGCCCTTTCCGACCAGGAACTGCTCGAAGGCCGCTACAGCAAGTATCGCAACCTGGGGTTGCACTGCATCGATGATCAGCCCTTCGCACCTTGCGGCGCGGACGCTTCCGATGCGGCCGAGATGTGATTGCGAAACAAATAATCAAAAAGACGTCGCCGGGCGCAAGCACCGGCGGCGTTTTCTTTTACCTTCCGTCCGCCCTTTCCGTACAATGCAGAGAGGGGGGGTTACGGACATGCGCGATCACAACAGGCGCAACAGCGATCAGAAGGGCGCCATCGTTATTTTTTTTGCCCTGCTGCTGCCCGTCCTGATCGGCTTTCTCGGCTTGGCCATTGACCTGAGCTGGCTGTACCTGAACAAACAGAAGGCCCAGGCGGCCGTCGATTTCGCCGCCTTGTCGGCGGCCCAGAAAGTCGTCGAAAACCCAGCGGCGGCCAGCGCGGCGGCTACTACGATGGCGGCCAAAAACGGCCTCGACCCAGTCAACTTCCGGATCGAACAGGATGAGCACGGCATCGCCAACATCGTGCGCCTGGAGGCGTCCAAAGGGGTCGATCTCTTTTTTCTTCCTTTATTCGGCTACCGGGAGTGGGCGCTCCACGTCACGGCTGCGGCGAAGGCCTATGATCGGGCGGCGCCGGTCTTTCGGTACACGATCTTCGCCGGTTCGGACACATCGGCACTGTCTCTCTCCGGCAACGGCAACACCATCAACGGCAAGGTGCGGGCCAATGGCGGCCTAGACATCACCGGCACGGGAAATCAGTTTACCGATGTCGTTGAATATGGCGGCGCCTTATCCGGCATGAGCGGCAACAGTTTTACTCGGTTGCCCCTTTTGATGTCACCGGCGCCCTTCTCCCTGCCCGGCTGGGCCGAATTGCGCGACGGCGCTGTCCAATCCTATGCGAGCGGGCTCGTCATCACAGAGATGAACCTGAACGGCATCCTCTATGTCGATGGCGATGTCACCGTCGAATCGGCGTCATTGAGCGGAAGCGGGGTGATCGCCGCCTCCGGCGACATCCGCATCACCGGCACGGGAGCGCGGTATAACGGCGCCGGGAGCCGGGCGGCCTACTACTCGCGGAAAAACATCTTTGTGAGCGGCGACGGGCTGCAGGTGGACGGTGTGCTCTGCGCGCCGGCAGGAAGCATCATCGTTTCTGGTTCAACGAACCGGCTCGTGGGGGCGCTGACGGCGTCGACGATCACATTGAACACATCACAGAGTCTCTTTTTCTACGACGCCTCAGCCGTCGGGCTGCTCACCGGAAAAGGGGCGCAATTGTTAAAATAACGATTGCGCGAACAAGTTGGAAGGAATAGGGGCAAGAGGAAAGAATCTTTCTTGGGGAAAAGGGTCGCAAGCCGGAAGAGGCTTGCGGGCAGTCTAGTATGGAACGGTGATTCCGAAGGGAAGAGCGATAGTCAAGAGCGGTTTCTATGGAGGGATGGGATTGGTTCAACATATCGGCGTCCTCACCTCTGGCGGCGATGCGCCCGGCATGAACGCCTGTGTGCGCGCTGTCGTCCGGATGGCCATATACCAGGGGATCAAGGTGTCCGGGATCCTGCGCGGCTATGCAGGCCTGCTGGCCGGTGAGATGCGCCCCATGGACGTGGGATCTGTCGGCGACATCATCCATCGCGGCGGCACGGTGTTGCGCACGGCCCGCTGCAAGGAGTTTTTTGAGGAGAAAAACCAGGCTTTGGCCGCCGGCAAGCTCAAGGCCGCCGGCATCGACGCTCTCGTCGTCATCGGCGGCGACGGCTCCTTCCGCGGCGCCCAGGCCTTGATGGGCCACGGCATCCGCATCGTCGGCATTCCCGGCACCATCGACAACGACATCCCCGGCACTGACTACACCATCGGCTTCGATACGGCCGTCAATACGGTCCTTGACGCCATCAACAAAATCCGCGATACGGCCACCTCCCATGACCGGACCAACGTGATCGAGGTCATGGGCCGGCGAGCCGGCCATATCGCGCTGTTGGCCGGGCTGGGCGGCGGCGCTGAATCGATCCTCGTTCCCGAGGTCTCCTTTGACATCGACGAGGTCTGTGCCCGGTTGATGCGCGGCCATGAGCGTGGCAAGCTGCACTCGATCATCCTCGTCGCCGAGGGGGCCGGCAGCGCTGTCGAGATCGGCAAGCGTATCGAAGAGAAGACCGGCCTGGAGACGCGAGTGACCATCCTCGGTCACATCCAGCGCGGCGGCAATCCGACGGCGACCGACCGGATCTGGGCCTCTCGCATGGGCGCTCAGGCAGTGGAAGCGCTCTTGCGTGGTCAGAGCAACATCATGCTGGGCGTGCGCAAGGGAGAACTGATCGAAGAAAATCTGGACAAGGCCTTGACGGAGCGCAACGGCCTAGACGAGGAACTGTACCGGTTGGCGGGCGTGTTATCCATTTAAGAAGCCGGGGGTAAACTATCCTCGGGGTGAGCGATGTGTTTTCTGATCAAAACTGGACCAAGGTTCGCGGCGGTCTGTATGGCGCAGCTGTCGTTGTGCTGCTCAGCGGGGCGTTGCTCTACGGGTATCATTCACGGCTCGGCTCCCTGCTCCTGATCGGAGGGGGCGCCTGGTTCGTCTACCTGTTGGTGACAAAATCGGCCAAAGGCAAGGTCAAGTAAGGGAGCGCCGCCGCGCTTCGACGGGGGAGGTTCGAATTCATGCATTCCATTTCCCAGGAGGCGTCTTCGACCGGGAGGCCTCGCACCAAGATCGTCTGCACCGTCGGACCCGCCAGTTCCGATCCCGCCATCTTGACGGAGATGATCCGGGCCGGCATGCGGGTGGCCCGGTTGAATTTTTCTCACGGCACCTATGAGGAGCATGCCGCCCGCATCGCTGCTGTCCGCCAGGCTGCCGGGGCTTTGGAACAGCCCATCGCCATCCTCCTCGACACAAAAGGCCCCGAGATCCGTCTCGGCCAGGTGGCTGGTGGTAAGGCAACCCTTGCGGAAGGCGCCGAGGTCACCCTCTTTCCTGACGACGGGACACTCGGAACTGCGGAGCGCCTGCCGATCAGCTATGGCGGGCTCGTGGAGGATGTGCGACCGGGCGTGCGGGTGCTTATCGACGACGGGAACATCGAGATGGAAGTGATCGCCGTCCAGACAGGCGAGATCCGCTGTCGCGTCAAAAACGGCGGCGACGTGAGCAGCCGCAAGGGCGTCAGCGTCCCCGGCGTGGCCCTGCGCATGCCGGCCATCAGCGAGAAAGAGGTGAAAGATCTCGAGTTCGGCATCGCCCAGGATATGGATTTTGTCGCCATTTCCTTTGTTCGCGACGCCTCCGATGTGCTCGGCATCCGCAAGATATTGGAGGATCGCGGCGCCTCTATGCAGTTGATCGCCAAGATTGAGAACCACCAGGGCGTCGATAACATTGACGAGATCCTGGCCGTTTCTGACGGGATCATGGTCGCTCGGGGCGATCTCGGCGTCGCCATTCCGACGGAAGACGTCCCTCTTGTCCAGAAGATGATCATCGAGAAGTGCAACATCGCCGGCAAGCCGGTGATCACGGCGACACAGATGCTCGACTCGATGATCCGCAACCCTCGGCCGACGCGGGCGGAAGCGACCGATGTGGCAAACGCCATCCTCGATGGGACTGACGCCATCATGCTCTCCGGTGAAACGGCGGCCGGCAAGTACCCTGTCGAGGCGGTGACGATGATGGCCCGCATCGCCATACGGACAGAGCGGGTGCTGCGCCATGACGAGGAGTTGGATCGCCGCCGCAAATCGGGGCTGGGATCGGTCACCGATTCGATCAGCCACGCCACCTGCAGCATCGCCGCCGACCTGGGGGCCAAGGCGATCATCACCTTGACCAAAGCGGGATCGACGGCCCGCATGGTCTCCCGCTACCGTCCCGAATGTCCGATCATCGCGGCCACGCCGGAGACAAAGGTGTTGCGCCAGATGGCGGTCGTCTGGGGCGCCGAACCGATGAAGGTGCAGGAAACAGCGGGCACTGATGAGATGCTGGGCGATGCCATCGAATGCGCCTTGAATGAAGGGCGCATCGCTTCGGGTGACCTCGTCGTCGTCACCGCCGGCGTGCCTGTCGGCGTATCGGGGACGACGAACCTGCTCAAGGTCCATGTGGCCGGCCGGATCCTGGCTCACGGCATGGGCATCGGACGGAAAAAGGCGGTCGGCAAGGTTCGCATCTGCCGCTCCCCCGCAGATGCGGCTCGATTGGAAAAGGGCGAAATCATGGTCGCTTTCGGAACCGACCGCGAATACGTGCAGGCTCTTGAACGGTGCGCTGGCATCATCACCGTCGAGGGTGGCCTCACCTCCCATGCCGCTATCGTCGGCTTGCAGTTCGGCATCCCTGTTATCGTCGGTGTGGACAACGCTTTTGAGGCGCTCTCTGACGGGGACATCGTCACCATCGATGCGACTGAACGGGGGATGGTGTACGAGGGGACAGCCCGGGTGTTGTAAGGTCATCATGCAAACACTGGAGGAACTCCTGCTTGTGGAAAAAAGAGGAGTTCCTAAATTTTTAAAATATATTGACAGAAAATTCGGAATAGGGATACAATGGAGACGGCCATTGGAAGCTGATGCGCTCAAAACCACAGCGCCGATCCAAACAACGCCCATGCGGATCCATGACAGGCGTCACTGAATGAAGACTCACTCAGTAGAGTGGCAACAGCACAGGATGGTTAGCCAGCTTGCCGGAGGTGATCCACTTTAAAAAGGTCTTAGGCATCGTAGCATCGAAACGACGGTTGGGAAACAGTGAAGTGCTGCTCAAAGAGATCATGGACCATGTTCCCGATCCTTGCAGCAAAGAATTGATCCGGTTGCCTGATTGTCGCATCGACCCCTGCAACGGTTGTTACCGTTGTCTTCAACCGGGACAGGGCTGCCCCATTAAAGACGATTTTTCATTCATCATCGACAAGATCCGAGAGGCCGACGCAGTGATCATTGGCGTCCCCGTCTATTTTTTCGGTCCCCACGCCTCGCTGAAATTATTGATCGATCGCCTGTTAGGTGTGCAGCGTTTTGTTGACGATACCCGTGGCAAGCCCTGCCTGGTGGTGATTCCCTATGGCATTGAACAATGGCAGGGGTATGCCCAGACAGCCGCCTTGGTGCTGCCGCGTGTGATGGAGATGAAGCTGATCGACTGCTGGACCTTGCAGGCGGCGCTCCCCGGCGCTTGTTTTGACAAACCGGAACAACTGGAGCGAGCGAGAGAGTTGGGGAGGACCCTGTTCCAGGCCAAGGAATGCGAGAAAAGGGTGCGGGAATGCCCCACCTGCGGTTCTGACCTCTTTCGGATCCATGACGACGGGAATTTGGCATGTCCTCTCTGCGGGACGATCCGAGCCCATGTATCAGGGGAAAGCGCGCCCATTGACGGTCCCAGGGAGAGCCGGCTATCTTCCATGGCACTTCATGATCATTTTCGCTGTCGGCTGGTGTCCATGATCGAAGAATACCAACGAGAACGGGTTCGATTAAAAAGGGTGCAGAGCGACTACGCGGGCAAGACGTGGTGGGTCGCTCCTTCGGAAGGGAAGGTTGACCAAAGAGACGAGCAAAACGATATGAGGTGAAGCGGAATGGATCAATCGAGCCGTAACGGTGCCGATGAGTGGAACCTGGGCAAGGTGTGGTTGCAAAGTTACCCGCCCGAGGTGTCGCCGCGCTTGGATTACAGCGCAGAAACAGTGCCACAGGTGCTGGAGAGAACAGCGGCGTCATATCCTGACCATGGCGCGCTCTCTTTTCTGGGAGCGCGGATGACCTACCGGCAGTTGTGGCAGGAGGTAACCCGTTTTGCCAACGCCCTGGTCCATAGGGGGCTTCGGCCCGGCGACGCCGTATGCGTCATGCTGCCCAACTGTCCACAGGCGATCATCGCCTTCTACGGCGCCCTTCAAGCCGGCGCTGTCGTGGTCATGACCAACCCCTTGTATGTGGAGCGGGAACTGCAATACCAGTTGCAGGATTCGGGCGCGACATTCATCGTCGCCCTGGATCTGCTGCAAGAGCGGGTGCTGCGGGCGATCGAAAAGACAAAAATCGAACAGGTGATTTTTACCGGGATTCAAGACTACCTACCCATTCCGCCAAACCTTGTAAATGCCTCCGCGCCGCCGCCGCAAGGCGCAAACCCGCCGGTTGTCGTCAGCGCCACGATCCACCGTTGGCCGGCTGTGTTGGAAAGCGGCCGTAGCGAGGCGGAGATCACGTCAAGGCAGGCGGAGGATGTCGCCCTTTATCAGTACACCGGGGGAACGACGGGGACGCCGAAAGGCGTCATGTTGACCCACCGCAACATCAACGCCAACACCCAACAGATTTTCGCTTGGTTTTACAAATGCGAACCCGGCAAAGAACGGATCCTCTGCGTATTGCCCTTTTTCCATGTCTATGGGCTGACCATGGGGATGCACCTGGGCATCGCCGTCGGCGCCGAATTGATCCTGTTGCCCCGCTTTGAGAGCGATAAGATCTTGGAGACGATCGACCGGGAGCGTCCCACCATGTTCCCGGGAACACCGACGATTTATATCGCCATTATCAATCACCCGAAGGTAGCCCAGTATGATCTGTCATCAATCAAGGGGTGCATCAGCGGAGCGGCGCCGTTGCCGGTGGAGGTGCAACAACGGTTCGAGGAGCTGACAGGCGGTCGGATCGTGGAAGGCTATGGGTTGACGGAAGCGTCGCCGGTCACCCATGTCATCCCCTTGTGGCATAAACGAAAATCGGGCAGTATCGGCTTGCCCTTGCCTGACACAGAGGTGAAGATCGTCCACCTGGAGACGGGGGCGGCTGTAGCCGGCGGGGAAGTGGGCGAATTGGCCGTCAAAGGACCGCAGGTGATGAAGGGCTACTGGAACCGTCCGGACGAAACACATGAGGTCTTGCGCGATCGTTGGCTCTACACCGGTGACCTGGCCTACATGGATGAAGAGGGTTTCTTTTTCATCGTCGGTCGCAAAAAAGACGTCATCATCGCCGGCGGATACAATATTTATCCGCGCGAAGTGGAAGAGGTCCTCTACGAACATCCCGCCATCCAAGAAGCGGTTGTCGTCGGCGTTCCCGATCCCTACCGTGGGGAAACGGTGAAAGCCTATCTCGTGCGCAAAGCGGGAGCCGAGATCTCTCCGGCGGAGATCGAACAATACTGCCGGAACAACATGGCCACCTATAAGGTTCCTCGGGTCATCGAGTTCCGGACGGAACTGCCCAAAACGCTTTCCGGAAAAATATTGCGTCGCCAACTGTTGGAAGAGGAGAACGAGGTGGCTGCAACGAAAACGGAAAATTCATAATATTCTATATGTATAGGGCTTGAGGGACATTGGCTATGACGCGGCAACGTGAAAAGGACAAATTGCCGATCATCATTGAAGCGGCGAAGGTGATCTTCGCGTGCTACGGCTTCCATGATTCCCATATCGCCAAGATCGCGAAACAAGCGGGGATCGCCGAAGGCACCATCTATCTGTATGTTCGCAGCAAAGAAGAACTGATGATCCGCCTCTTTGAGCATCAAGTAGGATCGTTCATCGCGGCGCTGCAGGAGCAACTGCGATCGATCGATGACGCGAGGGCGCAGATCCGCTGCATCATCCAGCAACACCTGGCAAAGTTGGAAGAGGACCCGGAGTTGGCCCGGGTGTTCCAGTTTGAACTGCGCCAACCCAACCTCACGATCCGGGAAGGCATCGCCCCCATCCTGCGGCAGTACTTTCAGATCATCGAGCATACGATACGGTTGGGGCAGCAGCAGGGGCATTTTGATCCTACCCTATCGGCGGTGCTGGTTCGCAAGCTCATCTTTGGCGGCATCAATGAAGTGGCCACTTCCTGGGTGTTCAGTCAGAAAGACTACTCCTTGCGTTCCCAGGGAGAACCGTTGCTCCGCATGATCCTCAAGGGCATCACAACGTGAATGATTTTTTCTCGATCGAGATGAATGAGCGCTCACTCATAAACCGGCGTTCATGAGGGGAAGTCCCTCGGGAGCCAAGTGGAAAGGGATGAGGAGGGAAACCATGGTCCAATCGATCCAAAAAGCGGTTGTCCTTGGGGCGGGCGTGATGGGATCGGCGATCGCCGCCCATCTGGCCAATGCCGGTCGAGAGGTGCTCCTGCTGGATATCGTTCCGAAAGACCTTACGGCAGAAGAGGCGAAGCAAGGCTTGACCTTGCAAGACGCGATCGTGCGCAATCGCATCGCCGCCGTCGCCAAGGCGAATCTGCTCAAGCAAAAACCGTCGCCCCTGTATTCGCCGGACGTGCTGGATCGGATCGCCGTTGGGAACTTGGAAGATGACCTTCCCCGCGTCGCCGGGGCCGATTGGGTCATCGAAGCCATCGTCGAACGGCTGGATGTGAAGAGAGCCATCTGGAAACGAGTGGAAGCGCACTGGCGGCCTGGCACGATCGTTAGTTCCAACACATCGGGAGTGTCGATCAACGGGATAGTCGAAGAATGCTCCGATGACTTCCGGCGCCATTTTATGGGGACCCACTTCTTCAATCCGCCCCGGTACATGAAGTTGTTGGAGATCATCCCTTGCCGGGAGACGGATGAACAACTGATCGGCTTCATGCAGTCTTTCTGTGAGAAACAGTTGGGCAAAGGCGTCGTGCTGGCGAAGGATACGCCGAATTTCATCGCCAATCGCATCGGCACCTATGGATTGCTCGTCACCTTGCAGGCCATGGAGAAGCACGGCCTCACGGTCGACGAGGTGGATGCCTTGACCGGTCCTGTTATCGGACGGCCGAAAAGCGCTACATTCCGCACCCTCGATCTGGTGGGCCTTGATGTCTTTGTCCATGTGGCGAACAACGTGTTCCAGACGACGGCAGATCCCGAAGAAAGGGCCGTCTTTGCGACACCGGCGCCGCTGCAGCGGATGCTGGAGCAGGGGTGGCTCGGCGATAAGAGCGGCCAGGGTTTTTACCGCAAAGAAAAAGGACCCAAGGGAACGGAGATTTGCGCCCTCGACATCGGAACGCTATCCTACCAACCCCGCAAAAAAATCGCCATCCCTTCGTTAGAGACGGCCAAGATGGGCAAGGGGACGGCGGAAAAAATCAAGACCCTGATCAGCGGCAAGGATCCCGCCGCCCAGTTCAGCTGGGAGATCCTCAAAAAAGTGCTTCTCTACTCGGCCAACAAGCTGCCGGAAATCGCCGACGATATCGTCAGCGTCGACGCAGCGATGCGGTGGGGCTTTAACTGGTCCCTGGGACCCTTTGAAACGTGGGATGCCATCGGGGTCAAGGAAAGCGTCGCCCGCATGGGCGCCGAGGGAGAGGTCATTCCGCTCTGGGTGGCCCAGATGCTTGAGAAGGGACAGGAACGGTTCTACGGCGAGCGTGACCACCAGCGCTTCTATGTGCGCCTGTCCGGTGACAGAGCGGAGATGGAACGGCCGGCCGAGCAGCTGCAGGTGGCCGATCTGCGCCGGCAACCGCCCATCCGTTCCAACGCCGGCGGTTCCCTCTATGACATGGGCGACGGCGTGGCCTTCCTCGATTTTCACTCGCCAAAACATGCCATCGGACCCGATTTCCTGCAGATGGTCCGCTGGAGCATCGAAGAGGCGGAACGCAACTACAAAGGGCTCGTCATCGGCAACGAGGGCGCCAACTACTGCGTCGGCGCCAACCTGATGCTGATTCTTATGGAAGCGGAAGACGAGAACTGGGATGACCTCGACTACATGGTGCGCCAGTTCCAGCAGACGGCCATGGCCATCAAGTACAGCCGTTGTCCCGTCGTCGTGGCGCCCCATGGCCTCACCCTGGGCGGCGGATGCGAACTGACGATGCCGGCGGCGGCCATCCAGGCAGCGGCGGAGACCTACATCGGACTGGTGGAGGTCGGCGTAGGTCTGATTCCCGGCGGCAGCGGCCACAAGGAACTGCTCCTGCGGGCCATGGACGAGGCGGGCGCCGGTGAAAAAGACGACCTGCAGCCGATCGTCAACCGGGTCTTCGAGACCATCGCCATGGCCAAGGTGTCAACGAGCGCCATGGACGCTCAACGGCTTGGGTACTTCCGCCGCAACGACGCCATCACGATGAATACGGACTGCCAACTTTATGAGGCAAAGCAAAAAGCGCTGGCCCTGTGGGATCAAGGCTACACGCCGCCGGTGTCGCGCCGGATCCCTGTCGTGGGCGAACCCGGTCTGGCCCTGCTGAAGCTGGGCGTCTATTCGCTCCAGCAAGCGGGACGGATCAGCGACCATGACACCAAGATCGCCGGCAAGGTGGCTCATGTCTTGACGGGCGGATATATCCCCGCCAAGAGCCTTGTGCCGGAGCAGTATCTCTTGGACCTTGAGCGAGAGGCCTTCCTCAGCCTGGTCGGCGAGCCGAAGAGCCAGGATCGGATGCGCCACATGTTGACCAAAGGGAAACCGCTGCGGAATTGAGCGATGGGAGGTTCGGGAAGATGAGAGAGGCCGTGATCGTCAGCGCCGTACGGACTCCCGTCGGCAAAGCGCCGAAAGGCGTCTTGAAGGATGTGCGCCCGGAAGATTTGGCTGCCCTAGCGGTCCAGGGCGCCTTGGCGCGCGTGCCGGCCATCGCGCCGGAAGAGGTGGAAGATGTCATCATCGGTTGCGCCTTCCCTGAAGCGGAACAGGGGATGAACCTGGGGCGGATCGTGGCGCAGCGAGCCGGATTGCCCTACAGCGCCTGCGGCATGACCGTCAACCGGTTTTGTTCCTCGGGGCTGCAATCGATCGCCATCGCGGCGGAACGGGTGATGACCGGTTTTGCCGACAGGCTGATCGCCGGCGGCGTGGAAAGCATGAGCACGATCCCCATGGGGGGAACCAAAATCGCCCCCAATCCCTACCTGATGGAACATATGCCGGAAGCCTACATGGCCATGGGCATCACGGCGGAAAACGTGGCCGCCCGGTTTGGCGTCAGCCGGGAAGAGCAAGACCTCTTTGCCCTGAAAAGCCATCAAAAAGCGGCCCAGGCGCAAGCGGAGGGACGCTTTATCGAGGAGATCACACCGGTGACCTTCACCAAGCGGTGGGTCGATGAAGCGGGAAAGTTGCAAGAGCGGGATGTCTTCTTTGAGAAGGATGAAGGCGTTCGCGGGGATACGTCGCTGGAGGCGTTGGGGAGATTGCGCCCCGCTTTTCGCGAAAACGGAACCGTCACCGCCGGCAATTCTTCACAGATCAGCGACGGCGCTTCGGCGGTGCTGGTCACCTCGCGGGAGAAGGCGGAACAACAGGGATTGCCCATACTCGGCGCCTTTCGATCCTTCGCCATCGGCGGCGTCCCAGCGGAGATCATGGGCATCGGGCCGGTGGAGGCGATCCCGAAGGCGCTCAAGCTGGCCGGAATCGGGCAAGACGAGGTGGACCTCTTTGAACTCAACGAGGCCTTTGCTGCTCAAGCGCTCTATGTGATCCGTCATTTGGGGATCGATCCGGAGCGTGTCAACGTCAACGGCGGCGCCATCGCCCTTGGTCACCCGCTGGGTTGCACCGGCAGCAAGCTGACCACGACGCTCTTATACGAAATGAAGCGGCGCCAGGCTCGCTTCGGCGTCGTCTCCATGTGCATCGGCGGCGGAATGGGCGCGGCAGCAGTATTCGAAAGATTCTGATAAAACTTGAGTCGTTCTCCTGTTCTGCCCTGTGAACAGACAGGTTCACTAAAAAATAAACATGAGGTGAAAAAGCATGAGCGATTTCATTCGCGGCGGGAGCTTTTTGACGGAGACCCTGGCGCCGGAACAGGTCTTCACGCCCGAGGATTTTACGGAGGAACAACGGACCATCGCTCAGACGACGGCCGATTTTATCGCCGGCAATGTGACCCCACACCTGGAGCAGATCGAGAAGCTGGACTATGGCCTGACCCGTACCTTGCTGAGAGAAGCCGGTGAAATCGGGCTCTTGGGCGCCGATATCCCGGAAGCCTATGACGGCGTGGCCCTTGACAAGATCTCGTCCACGTTGATCACCGAGAACATGGCCCGGGGTGGCTCCTTCGGCCTGAGCCATGGCGCCCATGTTGGCATCGGCACCTTGCCCATCGTCTTTTTCGGCAATGAGGAACAAAAACAACGCTACCTGCCGGCGCTGGGCAGCGGCGAAAAAATCGCCGCCTACTGTCTGACCGAGCCGGGTTCCGGTTCTGACGCCCTCGGCGCGAAAACAAAGGCGCTGTTGAGCGAAGACGGCCGCCATTACCGGTTAAATGGGACGAAGCAGTACATCACCAATGCCGGTTTCGCCGATGTCTTTGTCATTTACGCCAAGGTGGATGGCGACAAGTTCACCGCCTTTATCGTCGATCGCGACACGCCGGGCCTGTCCATCGGCCCGGAAGAGAAGAAGATGGGGATCAAAGGCTCTTCCACCTGCCCGGTGATCCTGGAAGACGCCTCTGTGCCTGTTGAGAACGTCTTGGGCGAGATCGGCAAAGGCCACCAGATTGCCTTCAACATCCTGAACATCGGCCGCTACAAGCTCGGCGCCGGCTGCATCGGTTCGGCCAAATGGGCGATCCACCTATCGACCAAGTATGCCAACGCCCGCGCCCAGTTCAACACCCCCATCGCCCGCTTCCCCCTGATCCAGGAGAAGATCGCCGACATGGCCATCGAACTCTATGGCGCCGAGTCGGTCATCTACCGCACGGCGGGCCTGATCGAAAAAGCCCTCGAGGTGAAAGAGCCCTTGCAGGCCACGGCGGAATACGCCGCCGAGTGCTCCATCTGCAAGATATTGGCCTCGGAGATGCTTGATCAGGTCGCTGATGAAGGCGTGCAGATTCACGGCGGCTACGGCTACACCCAGGAGTACGAGATCGAGCGCATGTACCGCGACGCCCGCATCAACCGGATCTTTGAGGGCACCAACGAGATCAACCGGCTCTTGATCCCCGACACGCTGTTGAAGCGGGCCATGAAAGGGGAAATCCCGCTGCTGGCGGCGGCGCAGCGACTGCAGTCGGAACTGTTCACCTTGGGCGTTCATATGGATGACGGCGTTCCCCTGAGCGTCGAAGCCGATCTCGTCGAACGCAGCAAGAAGACCCTGATCTTCGTCGCCGGTTTGGCCGTCCAGAAGTATCAAAAAGCCTTGGCCCAGGAACAGGAGATCCTCCGCAACATGGCCGACCTGGTCATCAACGTCTTTGCGATGGAGAGCGCCCTGCTGCGGGCCAAAAAGAAGCTGGCCCAGTCCAATCAGGAACAGGCGTCCCTGTCGATCGACCTGGCCAGAGCTTTTGTCAACCGGCGCTTTGGGGCGATCGAACAGATTGCCAAGCAGTCCTTGGCCGCCATGGAGGAAGGCGACACGCTGCGGGCGCAGCTGTCGATCCTGAAAAAGTTGACCCGCCACCTGCCCGTCAACGAAAAGGCGCTGAAGCGGAAAATTGCTCAACCCTTCTTGGAGGCGGAAAAGTACGCCCTCTAAGGCGTCTGCAAAGGGGGCGGGAGCTTCCGGCTACTTCAGCCAAGCAAACAGTGACGCTATGACAAGGGTATTTTGCTTTTGAAAATACCCTTGTCTGGTTGTCCAAATGATGTGTTGTGGAACCCATGCGGTGTGAAATCATGCAGTGTGGAAACTGTGCGAAAAAAGACGTTGGGGTGAGGCTGGATGGCGCGGATCATTCCGTTACAGATCCCTACCGATTACCCTGTGGGGGATGTCATCGCTTATCTGATCGATGACAAAAAAAAGGTGCTTATCGACACGGGGCCGCCGAGCCCAAAAGCGATGACCTGTCTGCGCCAGCAGTTGAGCGCTGCAGGTTGCGAGTTGCGTGATTTGGATGACATCATCATCACTCACTACCACATCGACCATTTCGGATTGGCCCATCTCCTGTACGAAGAGGCGCAGATCGCCATCACGATGCACAGCTTGGATCACTATTCCTTTACAACCGAACAAACCGTCGCCAAAATGCTCATGCAGGGGTGGGCGCTGCCAACCGACATGGTGCAGAAGATGGAGCGTTCGGCAAAGGGCATCTTCATCCCTGAGGCCTATCGCCGAAAAGACGTGCAATATAAATGGATACAAGAAGAGGAACGGCTGGACACGGGCGAATTTCAATTCCAGATCATCCATACGCCCGGCCACTCCCTCGGTCATGTCGCCTTATGGGAAGCGAAGCAGGGATGGTTGCTGAGCGGCGATCTGCTGCTCCAACAGATCGTCCCCAACCCCTATCTGAGCCAGGTGGCGGGTCAGCGAATTCGAACATTGCCCTTGTTTTTTAACAGCCTCGATAAGATCGATGCCGTGGGACCGAAAATCTGCTTCCCTTCTCATGGGCCGTCCTTCCATTACGACAGGGAGATCGTGCAACGACTGAAGCGACACTTCATCGATAAGGCCCTGGCGGTTTTCGAAATCCTGCATGAACGCAAACAGGCCGATCTCATCACCCTGGCGCAAGCGTTGTATCCGAAGGAAATCCTGCGCGATGGCTTTGGCGTGTTCAGCAAGGTTATCGGATGTCTCGATCTATTGGAAGAACTGGGGCTTATCCAATATGAGAAGGGGACCGTTCATCCCGTCATCCAGAACACCGGATGGGCCCGGCAACGGTTGGTTGAACGACACGGTTTGGACAAAAGCGCGCACGGCGCCGGACTGGCCGGGCGGTTTACCGGATCAGCAATTTCAGGGCAACAAAGAACATGATCACGGCAAAGAGCTGCATCAGCCGCCTGCTGTTTACTCTCGGCGCCAGGCGTGTGCCGATCTGAGCGCCGCCGATGGCGCCGATGGCGAGCGCCGCAGCAGCGCCCAGTTGCACATCGCCCTGCAATAGGTGGGGCAGTGTTCCGGCAAGGGTGGACACGGCGAGAATGCACATGGACGTAGCGGTCGCGATGTGTGGGGGAAAACCCATGACCAGGGTCATGACCGGCACATGAACGATGCCCCCGCCGATGCCGAAGATGCTGGAAAGAAAGCCCACAAAGAAGCTGATCAGGACGCCAAAACCGGGGCTAAAGCGGTATTGATGGGTGATGCCGTGGGCATCGGTAAACCTGCGGGTCACTTTTTTTCCGAGCCAATCGGGCGTGCGATCAACCGACTGCCCCTGGGGGCGAAACATCATGAACAGAGAAACGATGATCAAGATGATGGCAAAGGCCACATCAAAGGCCCGTCCGGACAGGTAGGGGACCAGGTAAGCGCCCATGAGGGCGCCGGGAATCGTGCTGATGGCAAAAGGGATGGCCGTGGCAAAGTCCACCCGCTTTTGCCGGGAGTAGTGATAGGCGCTGACGAGGGAATTGATGAAGATAAAGGAAAGGGATGTGGCCACCGTTGCCGTATGGGAGTAGGCAAACCCGAGCAGCAGAACCGGTACGACGATGAATCCGCCGCCGACCCCCACCAGCGCCCCCAAGGCGCCGGCCAGCAGGCCGGAGAGCGACAGGAAAAGATAGTCCATTGGCGATTGCTCCTATAGCGTCGATGTGTCGATAGATTATGTTGGCCGAAGTATAGTGGTTTACCTGCATAGAAAATTGTATACACTTCAAATAAAAGGAGCCTGTCTACGGTGTTGAACCGCATGACAGGCTCTTGTGCTGGCGAATTTAGCCGGCCTTCCCCAGGGCGAAACTGATGATCAACATGGTGAGCACAAACAGCGTAATCGCCACAAAGGTATAATCCCGTTCACGGAGATAGACAAATACCGAAGCGGCTACCCGGAACAGGGGCGTTAGAATGAGAACAATCAGCCCTACATCGATGATCCCGTAGGGATGAAGGGCCCGCAGGGCTTGCCAGATGCCGGGGAGCGTGGTGGGGAAGGATTGAGACAATCCAACGGGCGCCAGTTGTAAACGGACGAGCCCGATGAGGGTGATCAATCCGCAAGCGATCAGGCCGGTGCGCAGGGTATTGCTGATCAACAACTCCAGATCGCGGGGAACCTTGCCTGCTTTGTCCATCTCACAACACCCCCAGACCTTTCAAGAACATTTGCGCGGCGATGAGGAGGAGGATGGGCACGAAGATCGTCCGCAGTGTCTTGGCGCGCAACCGGTTCATGATCCGGCTGCCCGTCATCGCCCCCAGCATCATGCCGAGCGCCACCGGCGCCGCGATGGCCGGGTGGATATCGCCTCTGGCGAAGAAGACGCCGGCGCTGGCGGCCGCCGTGACGCCCATCATAAAGTTGCTCGTCGCCGAGGAGACCTTGACAGGCATCTTCATGATCTGATCCATCGCCAGCACCTTCAAGGCGCCGTTGCCGATGCCCAGCAGTCCCGATAAGATACCGGCCACAAACATGAGGCCCAGCCCTTGAAGGGGCTTTTGTGTCTTATAGGCGATGTCCCGGTGGAGCGCCTTGTCCACATAGTGACCGCTCAATTGCAGTTTTTCCGCCAAGGCGTCTTCCTCGGCGTTTTCAACGAATTCGACATGGCGATTGCGAAACATCATGTATGCCGAAAAAAACATCATGCCGGAGAAGACGATGAAAAGCAACTGGTTGCTGATCAAGCCGGAGAGATAGGCGCCGGTGATGGCGCCCACCGTGGTGGCGATCTCCAGAAACATGCCCACACGGATGTTGCTGATGCGGTCGCGCACATAGGCGGCCGCCGAGCCGCTCGACGTGGCGATGATGGAAATAAAACCGGCGCCGATGGCATAATGAATCGGCACCCCCATAAAAATGGTGAGCACCGGCGTGAGAAAAAGCGCGCCGCCCAAGCCCAGCAGGGAGCCGAGGATCCCAAAAAAATAGGAAAGTACGAGAATCAGCAACGGGGAGTATGTAAGTTCCGTAACCATCACCTCATTAGATAGGATAAGATAGGATATTTCGTATCAATTCATTTCGTATGCAGAAAATTGATTGTTCCGTCAAGAACATGCTTCCTACATCTCATTTCTCCGGTGAGGTGTTCTTTCCTGCCACAAACTCGTAATCAGACGATTCAGACGACAAGATAAAAATAATAAAGAGGAAAAGGGCCGCCTGTGAAGAATCCATCTCTTTGACCCTTGTCTTAGCGGTCGATTACAATATAATTAGTCTATCCGGTTATTTTTTCCGGTATGTAGATAAAGGTGGGGACAAAGGGATGCATGGATTGCGTGTCATCATCGGAGAACCAGATGACCTCCAACGTGCGGAATTGAAGAAGTTGCTGCATGTCCTCGGGCAAGTCATCGTCGGCGAAGCGGAGGACGGTTTGGGGACGTTGAAAATGGTTCGACGGTTGAATCCCGACCTCGTATTTCTCTCCCTGCAACCTTCCATGAAGGACGGGGAGCATGTGGCCCATATTATCGAAGACGAGCGACTCTGCCCCGTTGTGTTGCTGGTCGAACGGGGGCTCCGGGAGAGCATCCGGAGCCGCCAGGCCGATACTCTGCTGCCCTACCTGATCAAACCGGTGCAAGAGATGTCCCTGCTGCCGATCATCGACCTTGCCGTCAGCCGGTTTCGCGAAGTCAGCCGTTTGGAGAAGGAAATCCGTCAGTTGAAGAACACCATAGAAACGCGCAAGATTGTTGAGAAAGCCAAAGGGTTGCTCATGCGCAACCTGGGCATCAACGAATCGGAGGCCTTTCGGCGCATCCAGAAGCAGTCGATGAACAAGCGACTGAGTCTGAAAGCCGTGGCGGAGGCGATCATCGTCGCCTACGACATGCAATAGAATTCCATAGGAAGGTGAACCGAGTGAAAAAGATTGAAGCCGTTTTTCGTCCCGAACGTTTGGACCTGGTCAAACAGCGCTTGGAGGCTGTCGGCATCCGGGGCATGACGCTCACCCAGGTGATGGGCTGTGGGAGACAAAAAGGCGAGACAGGCGTATACCGCGGGCAGGAATACGCCATCACCTTGCGGACGAAAGTGAAGCTGGAGTTGGCCGTTTCAGACGGTGAAGTGGAAACAGTGGTGCAAGCGATCATCGAAGCGGCCCGGACGGGAAATGTAGGAGACGGGAAGATCTTCATCTTGCCCATCGAAGAGGCGGTGCGGATCCGCACGGGCGAGCGAGGGGCCGTTGCGCTGTAACGCGCCCTAGATGTCGCTGTGATAGGATTTCACCCGCAACCCTTGATGCATCGTCGATAGTTCTTCATTTAACCACTGCTGCCTGTGGACCGATTCCTCCAACGCTTTGTTGAGTTGGCCGGCCCGGTGCAGCAGTTTGTCGTTTTCCGACATGATCGACAACTGGCGGAAGATGAGCATAAGGATGGTCAACAGGGCGCCCAGCTTCAAAACGATTGTATCGGGCAGGAGAATATCGAGGAGAGACAGCAGGATCAATCCGCCGTAAGGGGTGAGCGTGAAGGCCAGGGCGATTCGCCGCAGGGGCTGCAGCGGTTCAGCCGGTGGACGCTCAAAGGAATAGAGCCGTTGGGCGTATTCCTGCCGCACTTCGATCAAGCTGATCAAGACCATGAACATGCCCATGCCCCAGAGGGGATCGACCATGTTTCCCGATTCGTAGGTCTGCGTCATGGTCGTCTGCAGGTAGTAGAGGTCGGCAAAGATCTCCATCCAGATCCCCGCCACGAGGCAGGCGATGACGCCCTGGAAGTGTTTTGGCCACAAATACCCCATGCAGATGGTGAAAAAGATCAAGATAAAGTCGAAGAAGGGATAGGCCACCTGGATGCAGCGGCTGGTGAAATCCAATTCTGATTGATTCCAGAGGGGCAGGATAAAGAAATGGGTCATCAGTGTCGCTACCAGCGTGGTGATCGACAGGATGTCGATATAGAACTTCATAGCGCTGCGCCGGTTCATCTGCTCTTTGAGCAGGAGCGCTAAACCGGCGACGAAGGACACCTGCTGGCCGAGATAGAAGAGATCGGCCAGCGAGCCTTTTCCTGACTCGATGCCGGCAGCATTGTAAAAGGCCCAGATGGTATCGCCCGTGCCATAAGAGGCGGCGCCGAGAGCGAGAAGTGTCCAGGTGACGCGGCTGGCGCCCGTTAGGGAGCGAGCCTGAAAGGCGCTGTAGAGGCCGACCAGAATCAGCGTAGGACCGTACCAGAGGTCGATCAGCAACTGGGGCTTGTCGGGCAAGAAGATCAACACGTAGTACAAGACGCTGTGCAGCCCGGCCGCCCAAATGTACACCTGGTTCATTCGGGTCATCCTTTCGCAGGTTCGCCGGAAATAGGGTTTCTCTGTATCACCATATACAAAAAATAGGGCATGTGCTCCTTTTTACTTTTTTGCGCATCGGTGATGCGCTGGATGGACTGGATGACGTTTACCGCCGTACTGCCCTGGTTGTTGCCACCGTGACGATGTGAAAAATCATGGATAGGGAAGAAAGATCCGCTTGCAAAAGACCTATTCGGGACCTATAATGTCACAAGAGGTATAGTGATGCAGGGGCAGAGACGCCCTAGACCCGGCGAAAGCAATTCGTGGGGTCTAGGGCGTCTTTGTTTTTGCCGGATTGTTCCCTTGGTTCGTGGTCGTAGTGATACAGAGGAGGAGTAACAATGACACCCACGCCTGAGCAACTGGCCATGGGGATCGACACCGTATGGGTGTTGCTGGCCGCCGCACTTGTCTTTTTCATGGAAGCCGGTTTTGCCGCCTTGGAGGCGGGATTCGTCAGGGCGAAAAACAGCATCAACATCATCATGAAGGTCTTTATGGATTGCACCGTCGGCATGCTCGGGTACTGGGCATTCGGCTTTGGCGTTATGTACGGCTTGGACAAGGCCGGCATCATCGGAATCAGCGACTTCTTCCTGCAAGGGCAGGCCGAACATCTGGGCCTGAAAATCCCTCTCTACGCCTACTGGCTGTTCCAAGCGGCCTTCGCCGTCGCTGTGGCGACCATTGTCTCCGGCGCGGTGGCGGAGCGGATGAAGTTTGGTCCTTATATCGTGTTTAGCTTTTTGGCCACCGCCATCATCTACCCGTTGGCCGGACACTGGGTTTGGAATGCCGACGGCTGGCTTGCCAAGATGGGCATGGTCGACTATGCCGGCAGCGCCGCCGTTCACGCTGTAGGCGGCTGGGCGTCCCTCGCGGCCATTCTCGTTCTGGGACCTCGCATGGGCAAGTTCAACGCCGACGGCAGCCCGAACGTGATCCCCGGTCACAACCTGCCCCTGGCCGCCATGGGAGCTTTCATGCTGTGGTTCGGCTGGTTCGGATTCAACCCCGGCAGTTCCCTCTCCGGTCTTGACATGAATATCGCCCGCGTGGCCGTGACGACCAACCTGGCGGCGGCGGCAGGCGGCACCATGGGCGCCATCTATACGATGCTCAAATGGGGCAAACCGGATCCCAGTATGGTCATCAACGGCTGCCTGGCCGGGCTGGTCGCCATCACCGCCGGTTGTGGCAGCGTATCACCGGTTGGCGCCGCCGTCATCGGCGCCATCGCCGGCGTGCTTGTGGTTGAGGCTGTCGGCTGGGTCGATCACCTGCGGGCCGACGATCCTGTCGGCGCAGTGGCCGTTCACGGTTTCTGCGGCACCTTCGGCGTCATCGCCGTCGGCTTCTTCCACACCGAACGGGGCCTCCTCTACGGCGGCGGCATGGAACTGCTGGGCGTCCAGATCCTTGGCGTTCTCGCTGTCTCCCTCTTCGCCTTTGGCGCCACCTACCTGGTCTTCAGTGCCCTTAAGGCCACCGTCGGCATCCGCGTGAAGCCGGAAGAGGAGATTGACGGGATGGATCTGGCGGAACACGGCATCGCCGCCTATTCCGATGTGCCCAACTACACCGGCGCCCATCCGGCTGGCTTCCCTGTCGGCGGCCACCCCGCCGGTGGTCCTGCCGCTTTCGCCGAAGTCCCAGCCGGCTCGGCCCAGTGGACTTCCAGCAAGCCCTAGGGGACTGTGCGCAGTCACGTCTCGCGCCAGTGCAAGCGGACGCCC
This sequence comes from Heliomicrobium gestii, assembly GCF_009877435.1. Classification (NCBI taxonomy): domain Bacteria; kingdom Bacillati; phylum Bacillota; class Clostridia; order Eubacteriales; family Heliobacteriaceae; genus Heliomicrobium; species Heliomicrobium gestii. Next base: position 54,600 of record NZ_WXEX01000009.1, read on the forward strand.
GCGAAAGGTTTTTTCTCGTAGCGACAACAAAGGGAGTGAGCATCCTCAGCGATGCCACTCCCTTTCGTTTTTTTCTTGGTTCCCTCTGCCGATGCGGATGACGAGTCCCTGTGATGTCCGGTGCTCCGTCACCGAGGGCTCTTTCGGCTGGACAGGGGGCGCTTGCAAGACGCGCCGGATCGATGGCATGACCGCCATGGCTGCAGCATACCCCACCTCGACGGCCGCGTCGATGTCATCGAAGTCAAAGACGCCCATGTGTCCAAGGGCCGGTTCGATGACCAGATCGGCGCCGCCCAGAATCGTGCAGAGGTCGATCTCATAGCCCAGGATGTCGATGGAACGCAGGACTGTTCCGATGAGGTTGTCCGGCGGCGTTGCCGGTGTATCGGGGTCGCGCAGGCTGACACAGATGACCACTTTGGCGCCCAAGCTGCGGGCCAGGTCGGTGGGCAGATTGGCCCGCACGGCTCCGTCGACGAGGCAGTACCCCTTCAGGCGAACGGGATGAAAGACGCCGGGGATGCTCGAACTGGCCCGGACGGCCTGGGCAATGGGCACGCCGGTGACGAAGCGCCGGTAGGGAAGGGGATCCTTCGGTTCCAGTTCCTTCGGCAAAAAGCAGATCGTCGCGCCGGTGATCAGATCGACTGCGGTCACCACAACCCGTGGGTCTGTGTCGTCGAAGGTTTGCTGTCCCCAGATCTGGCGAAGCAGTTTTTCCAACTGGTTGCCCACAAGAAGGCCGGTAGGCAGACCGGGCCAGAGCGCCGCGTTGGGTCGACCTTGGGCCAGGCGGAGGAGTCCCAACAACGCCCCGGTCATCCAGTGCCAGTCAAAGTCAAAGAGAAAATGCCGTGAGGCCCGTTTGGCGATGGCGATCATGTCCTCGGCCCGGTGACCGGTGCCGTAAAGGGCGCCGGCAATGCTGCCGGCGCTGACGCCGACGACAAGGGGAGGCCGCAGCCCTTCCTTTTCCAGAGCCTGGATCACGCCGATATGGGCGGCGCCGCGCGAACCGCCGCCGCTGAGGACCAATGCCCAGTCCATCGCCATCCCCCTCTCCATGACAGATACTTATGTGGCAGAGAGGGGAAAAATGTTAGAATCAGGGATGCTCAACGGGGAGTGGCGAGGGGAAACCCTTGACGAAGCGCGCTTCAACACGTATGCTAAAAACATCACAAGCGCGCTCAGAATATTGGAATTTCTCTCCGAATGGGGACGGCTGTGGGTTATTTTGATGATGGACGAGCCCGCTTCCCGCCTGCTTTTCATAAACCGGCGCCGCTTGCTTTATTGCCGCGATGTACGCTTGGATGGGGAGGAAGCATGTCGTGACAACGAATCGACCGGACGAACAGACCATGACGGCGATCCGAAAGGCCATGGTCGACGCCGTTGCCGATAACCGGCTGACCTGTGCCGATGCCCGGGCCATCGCTGAGACCTTTCACGTGCCTTACAGCCTCGTTGGACGCCTGGCCAACGATCTGAAGATCAAAATCCGCCACTGCGAGTTGGGCTGCTTCTAACCGCTGATTTAACGGGGTTCCCTTCTATGCACTCATACTGCCAAGAGACGGGGTGGCCGAAATGATTGATGCCTTCGCTCGGGACATCCACTACCTGCGCGTCTCTGTCACGGATCGCTGCAACCTTCGCTGTGTCTACTGCATGCCGGAGGAGGGCATTCCCCTTGTCGACCACCGCCAGGTGTTGCGTTTCGAAGAGTTTGAACGGCTGATTGCCATCGCCGCCAGCCAGGGCATCCGCCGTGTGCGGATCACCGGCGGCGAGCCGCTGGTGCGCAAGGGGATCGTCCCCTTCGTGTCGCGGGTGAAAGCGATGGCGGGCATCGAAGACGTGGCACTCACCACCAACGGCATCCTGTTGCCGTCCTTTGCCGGCGATTTGCAGGCGGCCGGCCTGGATCGCGTCAATATCAGCCTGGACACGCTGCGGCCGGAGCGCTTTCGCGACGTCACCCGTGTGGGACGGATCGACGATGTTTGGGCTGGCGTCGAGGCCGCCCTGGCGGCCGGCCTGCATCCCGTCAAGCTGAATGTCGTCGTCATGGGCGGCGTCAACGACGACGAACTGGCCGACTTTGCCCGCCTCACCCTGCAGTGGCCTGTCCACGTGCGTTTTATCGAACTGATGCCCATCGGAGAGGGCGATCCCCGTTTTCGCGGCCAATTTGTTTCCATTGAACAGATGAAAACAAAGATGGCCCAGGAGGGGTTGCGACTGGTCCACCACCCCGGTATCCGCGGTGGCGGACCCGCTCGCTATCACACCCTGGAGGGCGCTTTGGGGACAGTCGGTTTTATCAGCGCCATGTCGAAACACTTTTGCGGCGCCTGCAACCGACTGCGGCTGACGGCTGAGGGGAAACTGCGTCCCTGCCTCCACTCGCGACAGGAGATCGATCTGCGAGCGCCCTTGCGACGAGGCGCGCCCGACCATCTGCTGGCGCGGATCTTTCAAAGAGCCGTCGAGGCCAAACCCTATCAGCACAGCATGCTCGATGAAGGCTGGGGTGACCGGTCACGCCGCATGTCCCAGATCGGGGGATGAGCGACTGAGCAGAGGCAATGGATTTGTCTGAAGAAGCCTCCGTAAGGGCATGAGCCCCCGTATCGGGGGAGGTTCGATAAAGGCGATGAGTTTGATTAAAGCGATGACAGCGGAGGTGGCGAATGGATCCTTTGACGCATTTTGATGAAAAAGGCGGCGCTCGCATGGTCGATGTGAGCCTGAAGGGGGAGACGCGGCGCGAAGCGGTGGCTCGCGGACGGGTGCTCATGCACCGGGACACTTTCCGGCGTGTCCGGGACGGCCAGATCGCCAAAGGTGATGTGCTGGCTGTGGCCCGCCTGGCAGGCATTATGGCCGCCAAGCGGACGAGCGACCTGATCCCCCTCTGTCACCCCCTGTTTCTCACCGGTGTCGACGTGACCTTTACCCTCGACGAACTCCATTCGACGGTGGAGATCGAGAGCCGCGTCAAAACAACCGGCAAGACCGGTGTGGAGATGGAGGCCTTGACGGCTGTATCGGTGGCCGCCCTGACCATCTACGACATGTGCAAGGCCATGGACAAGGGCATGGTCGTCAGCGACATCCGGCTCGTCGAGAAGATAGGGGGCAAGAGCGGGCACTTCATCAGGGAGGAATGACTGTGGCAATGATCGTGGCTGTTTGCAGCAGCGAAAAAAAGGGGATGCGCAAGCAGAACGTCGGACAGGGGATGTTGGAGGCGGGCTTCGGTCTCACCGGTGACGCCCACGGCGGCCCCTGGCACCGTCAGGTGAGCTTGCTGGCGATTGAGAGCATTCAAAAGATGCGCGATCTGGGCCTTGATGTCCATCCCGGCGATTTTGCCGAAAACATCACCACCGAGGGCATCGACTTGACCGCACTGCCCATCGGCGCCCGGCTAAAACTGGGTTCGGAAGCCGTTGGCGAGGTGACCCAGATCGGCAAGGAGTGCCATACCCGTTGCGCGATTTACCACCAGGCCGGCGACTGTGTCATGCCCAAAGAGGGTATCTTCATCCGGGTGCTGGCAGGCGGCCTTGTCCGGGTTGGCGATGCGATAGAGGTCAGCGAACTTGAAACAGGAGCGAAGGTTGCCGGAGAGGGGGAGCGCCCATGATCCGCGTTGGCATCCTCACGGCCTCTGACAAGGGAAGCCGTGGCGAGCGGGAGGATCGCTCAGGCCGGCTGATCGAAGAAGCCGTCCAAACCATCGGCGGCGCGATGGCCGCCTACAAGGTCGTTCCCGACGAGCGGGATCAGATCGCCGCTGCGCTCCGGGAGATGACCGACGATCTTGGATTGGATCTGATCTTCACCACCGGCGGGACGGGTTTCTCGCCCCGTGACGTCACCCCCGAAGCGACCCTCGATGTGGCGGAACGAATGGTTCCCGGCATCGCCGAGGCGATGCGGGCGGAAAGCATGAAGATCACGCCCCGGGCGATGCTCACCCGCAGTGTCGCCGCGATTCGCGGCCGAACCCTGATCGTCAACCTTCCCGGCAGCCCCAAGGCGGTCCAGGAGTGCCTCGATATCATCCTGCCGGCTTTGCCCCACGGGATCGAGATCCTCAAGGGCGAAGCGAGCGAGTGCGCGCGCAGATAGACGGGCGATCGTGTTCCTTAAGCGAAGGAAAATTCCTCCGGTTCTAGCCCCCCTTGAAGGCAAAATACCCTCTCTGTAGGAGGTTTTTCCGGAAGGGGGGCTCCCCATGCGACGATGGTGGTGGTGGATCGCCGGTTTCACCGCCCTGTTTTTGATCGTGGGCCTCGGCGGCGGTTACCTGATGTGGAAAGCCCATGAAGAACTCTGGAATCCCAAGGATCCGATGACGGTCGTCAAGCGCGCCGTCGCGGGCACCCTGCAAAGCCCCAGTTTTTCCTTCGAGAGCACCTTTCTCATCCGTGTCGACGGGCGCGAAGAGGTGATCAGCCGGTTTTCTGGCGACCGGGCCGAAGGGGAGAAGTTTCACCTGAAAGGGACGCTCCTTCAATCGCCGGCCGAGATCTACACGGCGGGCAACCTCTTTTACCTCTGGGATCCCGTCAAGAAAAACTGGTACACCATTGAGAAAAACCGCTTTGGTCCTCAGGACTTGCTGCTTTCTGAGATCAGCCCGCTGACGGCGTTGGACATCAAAAACATCGAAGGCGTCACCGTCACCGGGATCGATAGTGTCGACGAAGACAAGTGCCTGATCATGGAGTGCCGGACCGAGGTGTCTAACCGCCTTTTGGCGGCTCTCTGGAAAGATTTTTACTACCGCATCTGGGTGGATCCTGAGAAAAACCGCATCTGCAAGGTGGTCGTCGAGGCCACCAGCCGCAACGGACCGAGGGATCGGCTGATCCTGATGCTGAAGTTTTGGAATTATGGCGGCCAACAGAACATCGATCTGCCGAGGGTGGCGGAACGGCAGCAGTTGTAAAATAGGAAAAAGGGATCGTGTCTGCCACGATCCCTTTTTCCCCTTGATCATTTGGCGCTTGGCGAAAAACCTACCGGTCGGCGGGAAGGTCCATCAAGAGGATTGCGCCAATTCGACGGGCACAACGGCCACCCAGGCTTTCTCTTTAGGGCTAAAATAAACACGATGACAGCGCAACTGCTGTTCTTCGACCCAACGGACGGCGTCGACGAGCCGTTCCGGATCGGCATCGACCGGGATGACAATGCCCTGCTCGGCGCTCCAGTTTCCAGCCCTATGTACCGCCTCAATGAAGGCCACCTTGGTTTTTTTCACCACCGGCATTCAATCACCCCCTTCAGGGAGATTATACCACCAAAATATGGAAATGACATAGGCGATTGTGATAAAAAACAGTTAAATCACAGCCCATCTGGTCTCGCGTTAACGGTAGAGGGCTGACATTGCAGCGAAAAAAGGCGCAAGGAGATAGATATGCATCATCACCGCTTTTTTCAGGATTGGACCATCACGCCGGCAGCCCAGGCTTTCATTGAACAAAAGGGCGGCGCCATCCATATCCCCATGAACCTGTCTGTGGGCTGCTGCATCCACCTGGACGCGCCGCCGGAGATCGAAGTGGGACCGCCTCGCCCGCAGGATCCTGCCGCCTATGAGCGCTTTGAAAAAGACGGTGTGACCATCTATCAGGACAAGCGCTTTGATTGCGGTCACCCGCTCACCATCGATCTCTCACGGGGCTTGCTCCGGGCGAAGCTGGCCGTAAAGGGCTGGCGGCTGGCCTAACAACGCCGAAGGATTTGAGCCGACCTTTGCGAAAGGAAACAAGGCTTTTCTGTTGACATCATTTTTCATTCGTTGGTATAATTTTAGCGATTCAACAAAGAGTATACCTGATTGGAACGTCGTCATGGCCGGGCTTAAGAGCCGGCCTTATTTCGTATTTCAGGAGGCGGCAACAGCGATGGACAAGGTCATCGATCGCGTACTGGTCAGTGAAGCAGCGATTCAAGCCAAGGTGCGCGAATTGGGCGAACAACTTTCTACGGACTATGCAGGCAAGGATTTGTTGGTCGTGGGCATCCTCAAAGGCGCCCTCGTCTTCATGGCCGACCTGATCCGGGCCATCCGCATCCCCATCGAGATCGACTTCATGGCTGTCTCCAGTTATGGACAAGGGACCAAATCATCGGGCGCCGTTCGGATCATGAAGGACCTCGATCGGGCGATCGAAAACCGGCACATCCTCATCGTCGAAGACATTGTCGATACCGGTCTCACCCTGAACTATCTGGTGGACAACCTCAAATCGCGGGGCGCTGCCTCGGTGAAGGTCTGCACCATTCTGGACAAGCCGAGCCGCCGCAAGACGCCTGTCGCCCCCGATTACAACGGTTTCACCATCCCGGACGAGTTTGTTATCGGCTATGGTCTTGACTATGCCGAACAATATCGCCACATTCCTTTTGTGGCCGTGCTGAAGCGGGAAGTCTACGAAAAAAAGTAGTCCTGCCAAAAGAAGTGGTTACGCGAGAAACATATCGACCCGCTGGAAACAAAAAGGTAAGCAAAACGGATCTGCTAGGACTTCGAGAGGAGCGAACTTTTTTGACGAAACCCCATGAAACCATCCTGGTCCTCGATTTTGGCGGTCAGTACAACCAACTGATCGCCCGCCGCGTCCGGGAATTGCACGTCTACTGCGAGATGCACCCCTTCACGATGAGCATCGACGCCATTCGGGAGATGAACCCGAAGGGCATCATCTTCACCGGCGGCCCGTCCAGCGTCTATGCGGAAAAGGCGCCTGCCGTCGACCCGGCCATCTATGACCTGGGCATTCCCATCCTGGGCATCTGCTATGGCATGCAGCTCATGGTCAACCAGCTCGGCGGCAAGGTCGGCGGGGCTGAGTCGCGTGAATTCGGCAAGGCGTCCCTCACCATCACCGTTTCGGAAGGTCCCTTCGCCGGCATGGAAGGCGATGTGCAGTGCTGGATGAGCCATGGCGACAAGGTCGAGATGTTGCCCCATGGCTTTGTCAGCTCCGGCAAAACGGACCATGCCCCCTTTGCGGCTATGGCCGATCCGGTGCGCCGCTTCTACGGCGTCCAGTTCCACCCCGAAGTGCGTCACACGCCCCAAGGCATGGATATGATGCGGAGCTTCCTCTTCGGCGTCTGCGGCTGCACCGGCGAGTGGACCATGGAGAACTTCATTGAAGAACAGGTGGCCGCCATTCGTGAACGCGTCGGCGGCGGCAAAGTGCTCTGCGCCCTCTCGGGCGGCGTTGACTCCTCTGTGGCGGCGCTCCTCGTCCACCGGGCCGTCGGCGAGCAACTGACCTGTGTCTACGTGGATCACGGCTTCATGCGTCTCAACGAATCGGAGCGGATCGTTAAAACCTTCCGCGACGAGTTGGGCATGAACCTGATCGCCGTCGAAGCGTCGGAACGCTTCCTGGCCAAGGTGGCCGGCGTCTCTGATCCGGAAACGAAGCGCAAAGGCATCGGCAACGAGTTCATCCGCGTCTTTGAAGAGGAAGCGGCCAAACTGGGTCAGGTCGACTTCCTGGTTCAGGGCACCCTCTACCCGGACGTGGTCGAGAGCGGCACCGCGACGGCAGATACGATCAAAACCCACCACAACGTGGGCGGCCTGCCGGAGGACATGAAGTTCGAATTGATCGAGCCCCTGCGCACCCTCTTCAAGGACGAGGTCCGGGAAGTCGGTCAAAAACTGGGCCTTCCCGAAGACATCGTCTGGCGCCAGCCCTTCCCCGGACCGGGCCTGGCCATCCGCGTTCTCGGCGAGATCACCAAGGAGAGCCTGGACATCCTGCGCCACGCCGACGACATCGTCTTCCAGGAGATCAAAAAAGCCGGCCTCTACCGGCAGATCTGGCAGTCCTTTGTCGTGTTGCCCACATCTGTCCGCAGCGTCGGCGTCATGGGCGACTGCCGCACCTACGAATACCCGGCCATCCTGCGCGCCGTCACCTCGGACGACGCCATGACGGCCGACTGGGCGCGACTGCCCTATGAACTGCTCGAAAAGATCTCCAACCGGATCGTCAACGAGGTCAAAGGGGTCAACCGGGTCGTCTATGATATCACGTCGAAGCCGCCGGGGACGATTGAGTGGGAGTAAGGGAGAGCCTCTCGCATAAATCGCTTGTCGCATAAATAGGCATATAAAGTGAAAAGAGGTGGCTATGATTTCCTGATGAATAGCGGAAATCGTAGCCACCTTTTTTTCGAATCTTTGTGAACGGTGCCCAGCAAGGATGGGTCAGCCCGCAAGGGTTGCTGGAACCGGAAGGAGGGGAAGGTCCCTCCTTTTCATTCATAGTCTTGGTTGCTCAAAACACATAACTAGCAGGGAATCGTCCCTGTTCAATCGAAAGAATTATGCGCGGATCGTGAGATGCATCGTCGACGCGGTGAAATAATAAAGCTCAGCTTCATCGATTTGGAGATAAGGGAGAATGACGGATGCTGCGTTGGATTGATTTACAGGGTGTTGGCCCTGCACCCAAAATGCGGATAGACTTCTCCGAACGAGTCAACGTCATCACCGGAGATAACGGGTTAGGGAAGACCTTTATGTTGGATGTGGCATGGTGGGCATTGACGCGTACTTGGGCTGACACACCAGCTTTGCCGCTCGGCGGAAAACGGGGGATTATTGAATACCAGATCCGGGGGAAAACAGGTGATGCGACGCCCGTTAAGTCCCTCTACCGGCCGGATGCGCAGGAGTGGCCTGTGAGAGCTGTCCGCCCAGCCATTCCTGGCATCGTCGTTTACCTGCGCATTGATGGTGGTTATTCCGTTTGGGATCCGGCTAGAAATTACTGGCGTAAAGAAAGTCCTGACCGTCCCGCCTCTTATCATTTTGACAACCGCCAGATCTGGGATGGTTTAAAAATTGGTGACATGAGTGTCTGTGAAGGACTGGAACGTGATTGGGTAAGTTGGCAGAAGGGGTCAGAGCCGCAATTCGAAATGCTGAAGGCGGTGTTGGAAAAACTATCGCCACCTGGAGAACGGTTATGTCCGGGAAAGCCAAAGCGGGTATTTTTGGGGGAAGGTTTTGATCGGCCGACCCTACAGTTTGGTCAAGAAGAAGTCCCGGTAGTTCTCGCTTCCGCCGGTTTGCGACGGGATCTAGCGTTGGCCTACCTGTTGGTTTGGGTTTGGCATGAACATCGACAAACAGCGAAACTCCTATATCGTGAACCAGAAACTCGGATAACGGTGCTGATTGATGAACCGGAAACCCACCTGCATCCCGGTTGGCAACGCCGCATTGTCCCGGCGTTGTTGCAAGCGGTTGACGTTCTTCAGGGCGACCAAGCCGCTCAGATCCAGTTGCTGTTAGCGACTCATTCCCCGATGGTATTGGCTTCACTGGAACCGATATTTGATGAGGAACGCGATGTGCTCTATCACCTCAAGACGGTCAGCGGAGAAGTGGAACTGAATCTTCAGCCATGGACAAAACAGGGGGACGTGACCAATTGGTTGGTTTCTGAGGTGTTTGGTCTCGAACAGGCTCGATCGGCGGAAGCGGAGCGGGCTATCGAAGCGGCAGAGGCGTGGATGCGGGGAGAAAAGGCTAACTTACCGGAAGGACTAAACGATGCGGCGAGTATCCAGCGAGAACTGGAACGAGTACTTGCTGGGCACGATTCCTTTTGGCCTCGATGGGTCATATCGGTAGGAACGGGCAGTGGAGGAACAGCTTGATGATTCACTTTGATCCTGTTCCGGAACCGCGTGACTTTGATGAAAAGTGTCGTAAAAGAGGTAGAACTTGGCTTGAAGCTCATCCCGATGTATCGCGACCCAAAGATTTTTGGAACCCTTTCAGGAGTCAACTCGCTGACGGATTTAGAAACTTATGCGCATATACAGCAATGTATGAACCGGTCGGCACGGTCGATCACTATCTGAGTTATACGAATCGACCGGAACTTACATATGAGTGGAGCAACTATCGATTTGCAGCCAGTTGGGTAAATTGCAGTAAACAGAATGCGGATGATAACATCCTTGACCCTTTCAAGTGGGGGATGATTGGTTTGAAATCATACTCTCGTCACTTCAACTGGTTGTCTCAGATTCTATCCCGGAGGAAAACAAAGAAATTGCTCTATATACGTTGAAACGGTTGCGCCTGCGCGATGATGAGCGGGTCATCCGCCAGCGTCGAGCGTGGTATCACTCGTATTGTGAAGGAAAGTTAAATATTGATGGGTTGCGTCAATATGCCCCGTTGATCGCACGTGCAGTTGAAAAACAGACTGCCGGGTTGAGGGACCCCCATAATTCTTGAAGTCAATCCTTTAAATCATCCGAAAAAACGGCCTGGGCCGCTCACGATTCTCGTGACGTCCAGGCCAGGGTATTGAAAACGAGTTATTTGTACAACCACACGACTTTTCTGTTTTTAACGATATTTGTAGCCCAACATAATACTCGGTGGTAATCATCCGAAACAATCAGATCCTCAACGAATGCATCATGTAAATCAGACGCTATTCTTAGAACGGCATCCGTTCCTAGTGTTTCATTAGGAAGTAGATCCTCTTTTTCAGGGTCATTACAATTGATTTGGTAATAGGCAGGGGTCTTTAATTGGGGGCAAACGACTACATGGATGTTTGAAATAGCGCCTTTTCTCGCTTGTTCCGCCATAGGGGGACTATAGGCCAGATAAGAGATTAGATCATCACCAGTAACATGCTTAAAAAAGCTCATGATGCCGTGGTGGTCCAAAGAACATCCCCGCTTGAATCCGGCTAATTGAAATATACGCTCTTCCTTAACTACCTCCATGATTTCTCTGATTTCTAACCCTAAGAGCATTGCAATCTCGAAGATTTCATTCGGCTCAAAAGAGTTTCTGTTTAACTTTCCCCATAAAGTTCTTTCATTTACCGGTTCACCGTCTGTTTGCCGGATCATCTGTCCCGATAACCAACGTATCGTTTTATTTTGCTTTTTTAGTTCGTCTAAGAAGTAGCGACCGAAATTCAAAGAAAGGCACCTCCATTGTTACCCCTTTCCGCATTCTGATTACGAGTATATTATACTTCAAAATAAACAACAAGTATTCGAGTGCAATTTTTTGGATGAAATATAAAAATAGATCGACTTCGTGCCAACCATAGTGGAATCAACGGTGGTTACGCGTTGCAGAGTATATGCAAAACCGTGACCACCGTTTTTCATTGCCCTCATGTTTTATCGATAAATCGCATAATCTGGGTAGAGTCGGTGCAGGATGGCGCGCTCCGAGTCGCCGTCGAGCGGTTCCGTGTGGGATAAACAGGCGCCTCTTCTTAAAACGTTCAACAAAAGGACACAAACCTTTCAGATGCATTTCATTTTTGTCTGATATCTTTAGTTCACAGACAAAAACAACAAACATCTGGGAGGTTTTCAAATGAGTTCCATCACCAATTCATCGATGCCCCACGTGAGCACCGATTGCAAAATCGCCACCCGCTCATCGGTAGGGAAAGTAAAAGGCATCCTTTCCACCGCCTTGGCCTTGCTCGGCCTGATCGTCACCGTAACCGGCGTCGGCCTGTTCGTCGCGCCCCATGGCCCTTCCGCTGCCAAAGGCTGGACCTTCTTGGGGATGAATGTGCCGGCCATGAAAGGCCTGCACATCTGGCTCGGATTTGGGATGGTTGCCTTCGTTCTCGGTCACTTTGCGCTGAATCTCAAGACGCTCATGGCTGAACTCAAACAGGTCTTTCGGTGATCTGACGAAGGAATCCTAATCCTCAAACCCCAGGAATAAAAACCCGATATTCCGCCCCGTTGAACCAAATCTGATCAACTACCCCTCCGACCGTCAGTTTCGACCGACGGTCTTTTCCTTTTCCACTCCATTCAATTATCTTTCCTTACCTTTCCGTTCCTGTCCTGTTCTCTTTTCATTGCGACTTCCTTTATCTTTTAGTTTCTGTCCCCAAGTCGGCGACAAGGAAACCCTAGTAAATCAGTCCAAGCATCTCCCAGTAGGGCTCGGCGACACAGATCGAGATCGCGCAGATCATGCCGTAGAGGATCGCCAACGACCGTGTCTGTCCGTGCGTAAATACCCGCTTATCGGTTCCGTCCAACAGGGTGAAGTAGATGGCGTTTTGGTTCGGCAGGATCCAGGGATTGCAGGCCATCAGCATGATCAGGCCGACCAGGAGCGGACTGAGGCCCATGGCCTCGCAGAGCGGCGTCACCGTCAACATGCCCACAAGCAAACCGGGCGAGATGGGCAGCACAAACCGCAGCAGGGTAATATAGAGGGCGACCGATAACAAAAAGATCAAGGGACTGCCCATGACCGACTGCAACAACGGTTGCAACAACCGGGATAAGGCATCGGTCAAGCCGGCCTCTTTCATGGCGTTGCCAAAGCCCAGCATCGATCCGAAGGTGATCAGAAAGCCCCAGTCGATGCCGGAGCGAATCGTTTGATCGGTCAGCACAGCGCCCACATAAAGAATCAGGAAGCTGGTCAGAGCCACCCAGGCGCCGTCGATGCGATGCCAAGACTGGGTCAGAAAGCCGATCAGGGAGAAGGAGGTCGCCAACAGGCAGACCTTTTCTTCGCCCGTCAGGGCGCCCAGGACCTTCAGTTGCGCCTCAATCATGGCGGGTTTGATCACCAGTTGTGACTTGTAGGGAAAGAGCAACAGAATCGCCAGGAGCGACAGGAGAAAAAAGGGGAGGCCCAGGGGAGCGGCGGTGAGAAACCAGGTCTGATAGGAGAGGGATTGCGCCAGCGGCTGGGGGAGCAGTCCGAGCACGACATAACAGACGGCCGCGCCGTTCATGAACAGGAAGGACATGTGGCCGAAGCCGAGGAGGCAACTCATCGCCAAGCCGACAGAGGCGCTGCTGCCGGCGGGAAGGCGCAGCGTTTCACTCAGCGCGACCAGCATGGGCGTCATCAGCGCCACCCGGCCGTTGGCCGACGGGATCACCGGTGTGAGCAGCATGCCCGTGATCGCCCATGCCAGGGTTTGTCCGCCATAGTTGGGCGGAAAGCGCTTCATCACCAGCAGCGCCAACCGGTACATCAGCCCGGTGCGTGAAATCCCTGCCGTGAGCGCCGATACGCCAAGGATCAGAAACCACGAGGAGTTCGAAAATCCGGAAAAGGCCGCAGTGGGTGTGGCGGCATGCAGCAAGACGGCGGCCAAGGGCAGGCACAACGCGACGGCATGGGGAGAAACCACGTCGACAGACCAGAACAACGCTGCTGCGGCGATGATCTGCAACAAGGCGATATGGGAACCCTTCATCCCGAGTGAGTGAAGGAAGATAGACAGAAGCGACTCCACCAGGACCACGAAGATCAGTAAAGCCAGCAGTTTTTGTTTTTTCCGGAGCCGCAGCCAGGGGGCGAGGGGGGACAACCAGGTCAGCGCAATGGTTGACCAAAGGGGCTGGCGCCGCGGGTGCGCTTCTTCTACAGATACGCCAGCGGAACGAGGGGAGAGCGCCTGTTCCTTCGCCCGAGCCACATCATGACCGGAGTGAATGGCCAACCGTTCTGACAGCAGCTTGGCCAAGTCGATGGCCAGGCTGTGATGCTTCGATAACAAGTCGTCGAAACGCTCCTTCGATAAGCGGGCCAGCAGGCAAGGCGTGTCGGTCTCCACGGTGGCGGTCCGGGGAACACCGGTCAGCAAGGCCATCTCGCCGAAACAATCACTGGCGCCAAACTGAGCGAGGAGGCGTGGTTTTTGTCCGGGAAGCGGTTCACGGTACACCGATACGGAACCGGAGAGAATCACATAGAGCGAATCGCCACGATCGCCCTCGCGAAAGATCACATAGCCCGCCGGCAACTGCACCTCTTCAAACTCCGGCAACAGTTTCGCCCGGTTAATGCGGTCCAGGCCCGAGAAGATGGGGATAGTGGATAACCGTTCATCAATGTCCACGAGGCAAACATCTCCTTTGGCGCCGGCGGTGTCCATGCGATTTTTAACTATATATACACATATGTGATGATTGAATCGGACATAACGCCAGTGGGAGCGTCGATCTCCCCGAAGGTGACACCGTCGCCGGTTTACCCGCCTCGAAGGGGTCGGCCATGGGTGTCCTGTTTGTGCGGCTGGCGCGGCAGCGCGCAAAAAAAACGAAGCGAAACCCACCGGGATTGACGGGGTGGCTCTCGCTTCGCCTTTGCTTCTGCATGGATGCTTACCGGCATCGCGCAGGGGGATGTTTATTTGAGCGGATCGCTAATAGATCAACCCCACCATTTCCCAGTAGGGCACCGAAACGCCGATGGCGATCAAACAGATCAGGCCATAGAGCATCGACAAGACCCGTGTTTGTTCATGCTTGAATAACCGGTCATCGGTTCCGTCCAGCATGGAAAAGTACATGGCGTTTTGGTTGGGCAGCACCCAGGCGTTGCTCGTCAGCAACAGGATCAGGCCGACCACAATTGGATGGATATGCATGGCGCCACAGAGCGGCGTCACCGTCAACATGCCCACGAGCAGGGCCGGCGTGATGGGCAGCACGAAACGGAGCAGATAGATGTACAGGGCGACAGCGAACAAAAAGGCGATCTGATTGCCCATGACCATCGCCAGCAGCGGTTGCAGCATATGGGACAGGGTGTCGGTCAAACCGGTGTCTTTCATGGCGTTGCCGAAACCCAGCATGGACCCGAAGGTGATCAGAAAGCCCCAATCGATGCCGGAGCGGATGCTCTTATCGTTCAACACAGACCCGGCATAGAGGATGAGGAAACTGGTCAGGGCGACCCAGGCGCTGTCGATCTGGTGCCACGTCTGGGTGAGAAAGCCGATGAGGGAAAAGGAGGTCGCCAGCAGGCACACCTTTTCCTCGCGGGTCAATGGTCCGAGCACGGTGAGCTGCGCGTCGATCATCTCCGGCTGGATCTGCAGCGGTTCCTTGTGCGGAAAGAGCAGCAAAATCGCCGCAAAGGATAAAATGAAAAAGGTCAAGCCCAGCGGCGCCGCATCAATCAGCCAGGTCTGATAGGAGATCCACTGGGCATCGGCGTGGGGAATCAACCCCAGAATCAAGTAACAGACGGCAGCCCCGTTCAGAAACAGAAAAGACATGTGCCCGAATCCCAGCAGGCAGCTCATGGCCAGGCCGGCGGTGGCGTTGCCGCAACCGGGCAGCCGCAGCGTTTCGCCGAGCGCGAGCAGCATGGGCGTCATCAGGGACACGCGGGCGTTGGACGAGGGGATGACCGGCGTCAGCAAGGCGCCTGTGAGCGCCCAAGCCAAGGCTTGTCCGCCATAGTTGGGCGGAAAACGTTTCATCACCAGCAGCGCCAGCCGGTACATCAGCCCTGTGCGCGATATTCCCGCTGTGAGCGCCGAAACGCCGAGGATGAGAAACCAGGAAGAATGAGAAAACCCGGAAAAGGCCACAGCCGGCTTGGTGGCGTGCACCAACACGGCGGCCAGGGGTAGGCATAAAGCGATGGCATGGGGAGAGAAAAAGTCATAGGCCCAGAACAGGGCCGCCGCGGTGATGATCAGCAACAGGGCGATATGGGCGGCTTGCATCCCCGCCGATTGGAGAAGGCAGTACAGCAGTGTCATCAACAGGGCCGTCGAGGAAAGGAGCCAAAAGGGCTTCGCCTCTTTCAGCCATCCTAGCCAAGCGGCGCCGCCGGCGCCGGAGGGGAGGGGCAACATGGCAAACAAGCGCCAGCGGCTCGTAACCGCCGCTTCGGGAAAATCATCGAGATCGATGTCCGTTGCCGCGATCACGTCGTGGAGCTTGCGGTTGTGACCGGAATAGATGGCCAACCGTTTCGACAGCAGCCGGGCAAAATCAATGGCCACACGGTGATGGTGATTCACCAGATCGTCGAAACGCTCCTTGGACAGGCGCGCCATCCGGCAGGGAGTGAGGGTCTTGGCGGTGGCGGTCCGGGGATCGCCGGCCAAGAGGGCTGTCTCGCCAAAACAATCGTTGGCGTCATAGCGGGCCAAGATGCGCGGCCCTTGCCCGGGGGCCGGTTCGCGATACACCACCACAGAGCCGGAGATAATGATGTATAGGGAATCGCCCCGATCGCCTTCGTGAAAGATGATCTGGCCCGCCGGAAAGCGGATCTCCTCAAACTCCGGCAGCAGCTTTGCCCGGTGGACCCGGTCCAAGCCGGAAAAGATGGGCATCTCCAATAAACGCAGATCGACATCCACAGACAAAAAACCCCCGTTTCCGCCAGAATTAGAGAGTCGATCTCATCTTACTTGATTTCACTGGAAAAGAACAATAACCGGGTGAATCTTTGTTGACATCCATCCTTTAATTTGGTAAAAAAAATATAGCGATTAGCACTCAAACATCGAGAGTGCTAATCGCGCCTGAAGAGGACATGCTCGAATTGCTGGAGGAGGAGTCGCGATGACAGTAAAACAGTTTCAAGCGGAATCCAAAAGACTGCTCGATCTGATGGTGAACTCCATCTACACCCATAAGGAGATTTTCCTGAGAGAACTGATCTCCAACGCCAGTGACGCCATCGACAAAATCTACTACAAGGCCCTGACCGACGAATCGATCAGCTTCAACCAAGCCGATTACTTCATTAAAATCGAGGCGGACAAGCCAAACCGGACCCTGAAGATCATCGACAGCGGCATCGGCATGACCCAGGCCGAGATGGAAGAGAACCTTGGCGTCATCGCCAAGAGCGGCTCCTTGGCCTTCAAAAAGGAAAATGAGCTAAAAGACGGCTTCGACATCATCGGCCAGTTTGGCGTCGGCTTCTATTCCGCCTTCATGGTCTCCGATGTGGTCACCGTGATCAGCCGCGCCTTAGGCAGCGATCAGGCCTACAAGTGGGAATCCCAGGGCGCCGATGGCTACACCATCGAACCCTGTGCGAAAGACACGGTGGGCACTGAGATCACCCTCAAGATCAAAGCGAATACGGAAGACGAAAGCTATGACGAGTTCCTGGAAGAGTACCGCATCAAGTCGATCATCAAGAAGTACTCCGACTTCATCCGCTACCCCATCAAGATGGACGTGACCAAATCCCGCCTCAAAGAGGGCAGCGAAGAGGAGTACGAGCAGTACACGGAAGAGCAGACCCTCAACAGCATGGTGCCCATCTGGAAGAAGAATAAGAGCGAACTGACCAAGGAAGACTACGACAACTTCTACTCGGAAAAGCACTTCGGCTTTGACAGCCCGCTGCGGCACATCCATATCAACGCCGAAGGCACCATCAGCTACAAAGCCATCCTCTACATTCCCGAGAAGATGCCCTTTGACTTCTACACGAAAGAGTACGAAAAGGGCCTCGAACTCTACGCCAACGGCGTGCTGATCATGAACAAATGCGCCGACCTGCTGCCTGACTACTTCAGCTTCGTCAAAGGGATGGTTGACTCGGAAGACCTGTCGTTGAACATCTCCCGCGAACTGTTGCAGCATGACCGGCAACTGAAGCTGATCGCCAAGAACATCAAGTCGAAGATCAAGAGCGAACTGGAAGACCTCCTGAAAAACGACCGCGACCAGTATGTGGAGTTCTTCCAATCCTTCGGAAAGCAGTTGAAATACGGCCTCTACAGCGATTTCGGCTCCCACAAGGATGTGCTGCAAGACCTGCTGCTCTTCTACTCGTCGAAAGAGAAGAAGCTCGTCACCCTGGACGAGTATGTCTCCCGCATGCCTGAGGACCAGAAGTTCATCTACTACGCCGCCGGCGACTCCATCGAGCGCATCGACAAGCTGCCCCAGACGGAACTGGTCGCCGACAAGGGCTACGAGATCCTCTACTTCACCGACGATGTGGACGAATTCGCCATCCGCATGCTGCGGAGCTACAAGGAGAAGGAATTCAAGTCCGTATCGAGCAGCGACCTGGGCATCGAGGCCGAGGAAAACAAAGAGGCATCTGATGCGGAAAAACAGGAGAACCAGGAACTCTTTACGGCGATGAAAGACCTCCTGGCCGACAAGGTCAAAACGGTCAAGGCGTCGAAGCGCCTGAAGCAGCACCCCGTCTGCCTGTCCAACGAAGGCGAACTGAGCATCGAGATGGAGAAGGTGCTCAAAGCCATGCCGAACGGACAAGAGGTCAAAGCCGACAAGGTGTTGGAGATCAACGTCAACCATGCGGTGTTCCAGGCGCTAAAAGAGGCGCGGGAGCGGGATCAAGAGAAGTTTACGCTGTACACGGATCTCTTGTACAACCAGGCCTTGTTGATTGAAGGCCTGCCTGTCGACGACCCGGTTGCCTTCTCCAATAACATCTGCAAGATCATGGCGTAAGCAAAATCATGGCGTAAAGGAAAAGGCGGCCTTTAAGAGCGAAGATTCTTAAAGGCCGCCTTTTTGTTCATTCTGCAACCGGATCCAGGTCATACGATGGCAGTTTTCCGCTCGTCACGAACCAGTTTGCGTAGTTGTCATGACTGTCGTAAGTAAACTTTTTGATGGTGATGCTCTCCTTTGACCGGTACTTTTGACCGGTCGAATCGGTCAAGACATAGCTGATATCGAAGGTCGCCGTATCGGCGTCATTGCCGGGTTTCTCCGATAACTCATAACTGACGATCCAAGGGCTGGAGCCCCCGATCACCCAGTTTAAATCCTTATAGTCCCCATACTGCTGCTGCTTTAATTCTGGAGACAACAGGGCGTAGCGCAGTGCGCCGTTCCTGTGCATGGCCGCCTCGGCCCAACGCCGCGCCGCCTCCTGTTTGTCTGCCGGTTTCAACGCCGATTCCAGCTGTTGGATTTGAGTTTGTCTTTGATCCAGTATGGAAATGGTCTGCTTGGCCTCATCCCATTCGACGGATCCGCCCATGGCTTCAACAATCTGCCGCACAGAACCGACGATGTGGCCGTTGTCGAGTCGCAAGGGAACAACCGGTGGGACGTCCTTGTAGTTGAGCGATAATTTTACTGTGCTCGCTGCATAGACAACGCCGGCAGATAATGCGGGGAGCAATAGGGCAATGGAGCCGAAAAGGAGTTTTTTGTTCATGGAACATCTCCTCCAATGCTGGTGTGTTTGACTTGAAGCTACACCTTCTTACGTTATATGGTAACACAAATGGGATTAACAGTAATACAGGTTTTCCTTGATCTCGTCATTTCCTTTGCACATCTGCCTGAGCTTTGAAGGGAAAGAGGCAACGATTTATAGAAATAGCTACATGACATAGGGGCAACAAGGTTAATCGAACATAATCACGATGAAACTACCCACTGTTCTGCTTGGAGAAATGTTTGATCTCTTTTGAGAACCTTTGCAAAGATCTATTTGAATTCAACGGCAACACCATCACCCAGCGCAATAAGTACGATGGCAAAGGTGGAGACATCCACTTCTGCTGCATTCGACAACGAATCGACCAGTCGCGCTTTGAGAATGGTCAGGTAAATTTATTTGTTCAGGTCAAAAAGCATGTGGGGACGATCGATGACTGGGCGGAGACACAATTGCTGCAAATGATGCAAAATGAGCCAGATGCCGACGGTTGCGTTATGTCATTGGCTGACGGTTTTAGCGATGACGCCCGAGCATTGGCCGAAAACAACAACATTCTGCTGATGGACGGCTTGAAGATCAGTGAATGGCTGCTGAAGAGAATGGTCGCCAAATTCTAAAGGCTGTGAAACAAGAGGGCCGTCAGTGTTCACTGGCGGTCTTTATGTTATAGCGCGTCAGGCATGGGCGTTGTTTCTAGAGTGAGAGTTCTGAACGATGAAGGTGCTAGTAAGCGTGGCGGTTGATTTACCAGAGAAAAGCCAACGCTGAAAGAAAAGAGGAACTTTACAAAAAGATGAATGAGGACGATGGTCGTAGTTGTAAAGCCTATGCTTCTAGGCGGCCCTGAAGGATGGGGATGGAATCTCGGGTGTGGTGGAAAGTTGCCGTCTTTGCACCAGCGCTTTCTTCGATTAACCATTGACGGCATTGAAGAAGATTTCGTCGTCGGCGATCACATGCTGAAAATCCTCGTAATGGGAAAATACAATTTATAACAAATATGGTATTTGCGCTGAGTTCCATAAAGTTATTATTTATTCGAAGTAATATAAAGCATGGTGAATGGCGGATAATCAGAACTTAAATTGCGTGCAAAAACAAATATTTGTATTTAGAAGGGAAAATAACCTTATTTGTAGAACCAATAAATGTTTATTAAAAACAAGCCTAGATAACTAGGGCCCTGTCAGAGCACGGTAGTCTGAAAAAAGGAGTTAATTTACATTTAAAGGAATCTGGACTTAAGGCTAATAAATACTGTGGGAGTTCGATATGTAACACAACGTTAAAGAAATGGTAAAAGTGGAAAAATAACATAAATCCCCGCGCCCTAATAATCCCACATTCCATGCAGGGTTTAGGTGAAAGAAAGGAGCTTGTACGTGAAAATAATCAAATCAGCATGCCAATTACACCCCAAGGCCCTTGAAATAAGTGTTGGTGACCAGATCGAGCAACTTGATCAGATCATTCATGGCACCAATGGGCAGGATTACTTTAAGAAAACGTTCATAACAGATGGAATGAAGACTCTTCTTTCCAAAGGTATGGCACGTCTTGCCGGAAAGTCAAATGATACAATATTCCATCTTAAACAGGCCATGGGTGGTGGTAAAACGCACTTAATGGTTGGGTTTGGACTTCTAGCAAAAGATCCGGCCCTTCGAGAAACACAAATAGGCTCCATACCATATCAGTCAGATTTTGATTCGGCAAAAATAGCCGCTTTTAACGGTCGTAACAATCCCCCGACTTATTTCTGGGGGGAAATTGCACGTCAGTTAGGCAAAGAGAATCTCTTCAGGGAATACTGGGAATCCGGCGCAAAGGCACCTGATGAACAGTCATGGTTAAATCTATTCGATGGCGAAGAACCCATTCTGATTCTCTTGGATGAGATGCCTCCCTATTTCCATTATTACAGCACACAGGTCTTAGGGCACGGAACGATTGCCGACGTGATTACCAGAGCATTTTCTAATATGCTCACCGCAGCTCAAAAAAAGAAAAATGTCTGTATTGTCGTATCAGACTTGGAGGCCGCCTACGATACGGGTGGGAAGTTAATTCAACGCGCTCTTGATGATGCGACACAGGAGTTGGGACGTGCGGAAGTTTCCATTACTCCCGTAAATCTGGAATCTAATGAGGTTTATGAAATTCTTCGCAAACGGCTCTTTCTTTCGCTACCGAATAAAAGCGAGATAGCAGAAGTTGCCTCTGTTTATGCGTCACGGCTGGCAGAAGCGGCAAAGGCAAAAACGGTTGAAAGAAGCGCCGAGGCATTGGCCAACGAGATTGAATCAACCTATCCCTTCCATCCGAGCTTCAAGAGCATCATTGCCCTGTTTAAGGAAAACGAAAAGTTCAAACAAACGCGTGGGTTAATGGAATTGGTTTCCCGTCTTTTGAAGTCTGTCTGGGAAAGCAGCGAAGACGTGTATTTGATCGGTGCTCAGCATTTTGACCTTTCCATCCACGATGTCCGTGAGAAGCTGGCCGAAATCTCTGAAATGCGGGATGTCATTGCAAGAGATCTCTGGGATTCCACCGATAGTGCCCATGCGCAGATCATCGACATAAATAGTGGAAATCATTATGCAAAACAGGTTGGAACCTTATTGCTTACAGCCAGCCTTTCAACAGCCGTCAATTCTGTAAAAGGGCTTACTGAATGTGAAATGCTTGAATGCTTAATTGACCCTATCCACAAAGCAAGTGGTTTCTTAACCGCATTTAGTGAGCTTCAAAAGTCGGCTTGGTATTTACACCAGACCCAGGATGGGCGTAATTACTTCAGTCGTCAGGAAAATTTAACGAAAAAGCTTCAGGGTTATGCCGATAAAGCACCGCAAAACAAAGTGGATGAACTAATACGCCACCGCCTTGAAGAGATGTATAAACCAGTTACCAAAGAAGCTTATGAAAAGGTATTACCTTTACCTGAACTGGACGAAGCAGAGGCTATTCTTAAAACAGGACGTGCCCTTCTGATAATTAGCCCTGATGGAAAAACTCCCCCGGGTATTATTACAAATTTCTTCAAAAATCTAGTTAATAAGAATAATGTACTGGTTTTGACTGGCGAGAAGTCGTCGATCGCCAGCATAGAAAAAGCCGCTCGCCATGTCTATGCTGTAACAAAAGCAGATAATGAAATTTCCGATTCACATCCGCAGCGAAAAGAACTGGACGAGAAGAAAGCTCAATACGAACAGGATTTCCATACCAACGTTCTTTTGGTTTTCGATAAAATTTTCTTTCCGGGAAGCAATCGAGGGGAAGATGTACTTCGGTCAAAAGCACTCGATAGTACCTATCCATCAAATGAACCTTACAATGGTGAGCGGCAGGTTGTAAAAACGCTCACTTCAGATCCCATTAAACTGTATACCCAGATCAGTGAAAACTTTGATGCTCTTCGCGCCAGAGTAGAGTCGTTGCTTTTCGGTGCTCAGGATGAGGCACGTAAGACGGATTTGCTAGATAAAATGAAGCAGAAAACTCAGATGCCCTGGCTTCCAAACCGTGGATTTGAACAACTGGCCATTGAAGCGTACCAGCGTGGTGTATGGGAAGACTTAGGGAACGGATATATCACAAAAAAGCCGAAACCCAAAACGACAGAGGTCATTATCAGTGGTGAAGATTCTTCCCCTGATGATTCGGGAACGGTACGTCTGAAGATTGATGTGGTGAATGCAGGCAACAGTCCCCGAATCTATTATGCAGAAGATGGTGAGGTATCTGAAAGCAGTCCCGTACTGAGCGAAAATACACTGGTAACTAAAGCACTGCGAGTTCAGTTTCTAGCCGTTGATCCTACTGGGAAAAATCAGACCGGTGCCCCAAAAACATGGACGAATCGCCTAACACTACGCAACCGATTTGACGAAATATCTCGAACGGTAGAACTGTTTGTTGCACCGAGAGGTACGATTAAGTACACTTTGGATGGTTCAGAAGCCCGAAACGGAACTGACTATACTGGATCTATTCAATTGGGAGATGAAGAAACGACAGTTTACGTCTTTGCCGAGTGTGACGGTCTTGAGGAAAAGCGAAACTTTACCTTCAACAAGGCGGGCTCCAAGGAAGTACCCATCATAAAAGAAGCCCCTGCAATCTGGCAAAGCGCGTCACCAAAACGCTTGGATAGTTCCTCGAAGACTTATGAGGGACTGAAGCTGGCTAAGGAGAAAAGCATCGAATTTGAACAGGTAATGCTGTTGGTTGGCTCTGCACCAAAGGCGATCCATCTTTCCTTAGGTGAAATTAAGATCAGTGCAGAGTATATCGAAAAGACATTGAACCATCTGCAAACCCTTCTTAGCCCGGACGTTCCTGTGATTATGACATTCAAAAAGGCCTATACACCAACCGGGTACGCTTTAGAGCAATTTACTAAGCACCTAGGTATTGAGATTGGCCACGGAGAAGTAGATCAAAAATGAGTAAAACTACAGATTTTGGCGCACCGACAGAATTCGGCATGCATCATTTTTATGTAGAAATTCCCACATCACCGCGGGATGCTATCCGTATTTATGAGGATTTTGGCTTCGACGGCGATGAAGCTCGTCGTGAGACTGTTGAATGCAGACTGGTTCTTGCGCGTGAGCTTTGGAACAAAATCAGGGATGATGCAAGACGAGACTTTAATGAGCGCCTAAAAAGCAAAAAGCAAAGTACCGGCAGTTGGACAATCGGAAAAGTCAAGTTAGACCGCTTTCTTGGGAGAGAGATTTGTGTTCTTGGCTGGGCAGCAGAACATGCCTCACCTGAGGAGTGCCTTGTAATCTGCCAAAAGTGGCTGGCATTGCGTCCTGAGGAACGCTGGTGGCTTTACAGCAAAACGGCCTCGGAGGCAGGGCTTGAAGATCAATCTGGACGAGGCTGGCGCAAAGCACTTTACTGCGCCTTGTCTGACGGTTCAAGTATTAAGGTGGAGCCTAAAAAAAATCCAAAGATAAAAGAGAAACCAGAGCAATCAGAGCAACAAGAGACACTGACTCTTTTTAATCTCATTGAAAAGGGAGACATCTAATGGCACTAGCACCATTTGAATGGAAAGATAAACCGGCACTGATTGAACATCTTTTTCCAGTACAAAAAATATCCGCGGAAAGCTATAAAGAGCAGATGGCGGGATCCGGTAAAACGCTTACAGCCCTTGGCAGCTATTGGAAAGGTAGAAAACCGCTCATTCTCAATAAGGCATGTATTCTGGGGTCATTACTTCCAGCCACAGAGGATCATCTCAAAGATCTGGAAATTTTTGAAATGCTGATGGGCATGGATACGGAGACGATGAAGAAACGCCTCGAAGCAACGCTTCCCTTTTCCAAACGCGATACTGTAGGAGAATTATTGGTGTTGCCTTATTCTGAACAAGTAAGTAAGGCGAAACGCTCCGAAGAACTGGGCGATCTCCTTTACGCACATATCTGGTCTCGCGTAAACCGACATCTAGATACATCTGCCAATTCTATTTCCGAACTGGTGGAGCAGATGGGCATTGCCCGCTTTGGAAGACGTCCGAAGGTTGCAGATGTCTTTTCTGGCTCAGGGCAGATTCCCTTTGAAGCGGCACGCCTGGGCTGTGATGTTTATGCTTCCGACCTCAATCCCATTGCCTGCATGCTCACCTGGGGAGGTTTTAATATTGTCGGAGCATCCAAAGAGGAACGGGCTAATATTGTTGAGGCTCAGAAGAAACTAATTGAGCATGTTCAAAAAGAGATTGATGATCTAGGCGTTGAGAAAGATGGGGGCGGCTGGAGAGCAAAGGTTTATCTTTACTGTGTTGAGGTTGTCTGCCCACAGTCTGGCTGGAAAGTACCACTAATCCCAAGCCTGGTTATTAGCAAAGGATACAAAGTTATCGCTGAACTGATTCCGATTCACATAGAAAAACGTTACGACATCAAGATTCGCTATGTCGATTCTACTGAAAAGGTTGAATTGGCAGAAAAAGGAACGGTTCAAGACGGAGATCTTGTTCATTCACCGGATGGAATTACTCAATATCGAGTGAGTATCAAAACTATCCGAGGAGATTACAAAGAGGGTAAAGAAAATAAGAATCGGCTTCGCATGTGGGAAAAAGCCGATTTTACCCCACGCCCGGATGATATTTTTCAAGAGCGGCTTTATTGCATCCAATGGATGAAAAAGAAGCCAACGGGTTCTAAATACGACTATGAGTTTCGCTCAGTTACACATGATGATCTGAAGCGAGAACAAAAGGTTATTAACTATGTTGGGAAGCATCTGGAGGAGTGGCAGGAGAAGGGCTATATACCCGATATGGTCATTGAAGCTGGAGATAAAACAGACGAGCCTATCAGAACTCGCGGCTGGACCCATTGGCATCATTTGTTTAATCCGAGGCAGTTGCTTGTAGCTACATTCGTGCAAAAATATCTAAGTGCGTACACCTCGTATATTTTAACAAGTATTTTAGATATAAACAGCCGAGTGTGCCGTTGGAATAATAGTGAAAGTAAAGGTGCTGGTGGCAATACTTCTAATACCTTTGACAATCAGGCTTTGAACACTTTGTATAATTACGGAACTCGTAGCCTGGGGAACATGATAAACTTTTTCTTCCCTCAATATAAAGAAAGCTCGATATATGGAAAGTGGAAAGTCTTTACGCACTCTGCGCAGAAAATTAATGAAGAAAATGACATATATGTGACTGATCCTCCTTATGGTGATGCCGTCAAGTACGAGGAGATAACCGAATTTTTTATCGCGTGGCTCCGCAAAAATCCTCCTAAGGAATTTGCTCACTGGACCTGGGACAGCCGTCGTACATTAGCTATTAAAGGAGAGGATGAGGATTTCCGTCAAGGCATGGTGGCTGCTTACCGAAAGATGGCCAATAATATGCCTGATAACGGAATCCAGGTTTTAATGTTTACCCATCAAAGCGGGGCTATTTGGGCAGACATGGCAAACATTATCTGGGCTAGTGGATTGCAGGTGACAGCCGCTTGGTATGTGGTAACTGAAACTGATTCAGCTTTGCGTCAGGGGGCTAATGTCAAAGGAACCATTATTCTGATTCTGCGAAAACGACATCATGAGCTTGAAACTTTCCGTGATGATCTTGGATGGGAGATTGAAGAGGCAGTTAGAGAACAGGTGGAGTCGTTGATAGGACTGGATATAAAGGTGAAAGCCCAAGGTTCCGAAGGGCTCTACACCGATGCTGACTTGCAGATGGCTGGATACGCCGCTGCTCTGAAAGTCCTGACCGCCTACTCACGCATTGACGGTAAGGACATGATCGCTGAAGCCGAAGCCCCTCGCCAAAAAGGAAAAAAGACTTTTGTCGATGAACTGATCGATTTTGCCGTGCAGACCGCCGTGCAGTTCCTTGTCCCAGTGGGATTTGAAAAAGTTGAATGGCAGAAGCTGCAGCCTGTGGAACGGTTCTATCTTAAGATGGTGGAGATGGAGCATCAAGGTGCCAAAACACTGGACAACTACCAGAACTTCGCCAAAGCCTTCAAAGTTCATCACTATGACCAGTTAATGAGTGATAACTCAAAGGCGAATTCTGCACGTTTGAAACTATCGACGGAGTTCAAAGGCGCGATGATATCCGGAGATGCTGAATTTGCGGGGACACCGCTGCGAGCATTGCTCTACGCTGTCTTTGAACTCTCCAAAGAGGTGGAAGTGGATGATGTGCTTTTGCACCTGATGGAAAACTGCCCCAACTATCTGCCTAACAAAACCTTGCTCGCCAAAATGGCAGACTATCTGGCAGGAAAACGGGAAGGTATCAAAGGAACGAAAACCTTCAAACCCGAATTGGAAGCAAGCTGTGCGCGTATACTTGCCGAGGCCATAAGAAACCAGAGGTTATAAGCGATGGCGTTAAAGCGTTTTTCATCTCGAACACAAAGATTGGATACGGAGTTTTTAGCGGAAACTCTAAAAGGTGCATCCAAGTATTTCCGAATTGCAGGCTATTTTAGGAGTTCTATTTTCGAACTGGTTGGCGAGCAGATAGCTCAAATTCCAGAAGTGAAGATCATCTGTAATTCTGAACTGGACCTGGCTGACTTTCAGGTGGCCACTAGGCGAAACACAGCCCTTAAAGAGCATTGGAACGAAGTGGATGTAGAAGCCGAAGCACTCCTGAAAAAAGAGCGCTATCAGATCCTCGATCAGTTATTGCAGTCTGGTAATGTGGAAATCAGGGTTGTACCGAAGGAACGCCTGTTTCTCCATGGAAAAGCCGGATCCATCCACTATCCCGACGGTAGTCGCAAGTCTTTCATTGGTTCTGTGAACGAGTCGAAAAGTGCCTTTGCCCATAACTATGAACTGGTATGGCAGGATGACGACGAGGAAAGTGCTGACTGGGTTGAGAAAGAATTCTGGGCTTTGTGGAACGACGGTATTCCTCTACCAGAAGCTATCTTGGCAGAAATCAATCGTGTCGCTAACCGTCGCGAGGTCACGGTAGAGGTATTAAAACCGGCAGAAGTCCCGGCTGCTGCAATCGCGGAAGCTCCCATATATCGAGGCGGGGAACAATTGCAGCCATGGCAGCGCTCCTTTGTCACCATGTTTTTGGAGCACCGAGATACATATGGAAAAGCCCGCTTGCTACTGGCCGACGAGGTCGGAGTGGGTAAAACACTCTCCATGGCAACCAGCGCGCTGGTGAGTGCTCTTCTCGAAGATGGTCCGGTTCTTATTCTTGCTCCGTCCACATTAACGATTCAATGGCAAATTGAGATGATGGATAAGCTGGGGGTTCCCGCGGCAGTCTGGTCTTCTCAAAAAAAAGTGTGGCTTGGTGTTGAAGGTCAGATTTTATCCCCACGCGGAGATTCATCATCGATAAAAAAATGTCCCTATAGAATCGCTATCGTTTCGACTGGATTAATCATGCACCAGCGCGAGAGATCCGAATTTGTCAAAGAAGCAGGAATGCTCCTTAAGAATCGATTTGGAACTGTCATTCTAGATGAAGCACACAAAGCACGAGCAAGAGGTGGACTGGGTGATAAAGCAGCTGAACCCAATAATCTTCTCGCTTTTATGCAGCAGATCGGAAAGCGTACCCGACATTTGATACTAGGTACGGCGACCCCCATCCAGACGGATGTCCGGGAACTTTGGGATCTTTTAGGGATTCTGAATAGTGGCGCAGAGTTTGTTCTTGGTGATTCATTATCGCCTTGGCGAGACCATGAACAAGCGATCCCACTGGTGACTGGAAAAAACCAAGTCACTTCCGAGCAAGAAGCCTGGCGGTGGTTAAGCAACCCACTGCCTCCGGCTAATGAGCATCATATTGTTCAGCAGATTCGCGATTATTTGGCGATCGACTCCCAGTCTTTCTTTTGCCCACACCGGTTTGAGGATTTGGACTATATGATTCAGAACATGTGGCTTTCTGAATGTCTGGTCCATGGATTTTTTAAAGAAAATAACCCCGTCTTGCGTCATACCGTTTTGAGAAAACGAAAGCAACTTGAAGACGATGGTCTGTTAGAAAAAGTTGGTGTTAATACGCACCCGGTCACCCGAAATCTTGCACAGTATCAGTCTCGTTTTGTCGGTTTGGGAATTCCAACAAACACACCCTTCCAGGTTGCCTACGAAAAAGCCGAAGAGTTTTGCAAGCTTCTTAATTCCAGAACGAAAGCCGGCGGCTTTATGAAATCACTGATGCTGCAACGCATTTGTTCAAGTTTTGCCTCCGGTTTGAAAACGGCGCAGAAGATGCTTAAGCATTCTATTTCCAATGAGGATGAGGACCGTATTGAAGAAGTAGAACATATCCTTTCTGAGATGACGCCTGCAGAGGTGGTCTGCCTCAAAGAAATAGAAACACAGTTATCCCGTGCTGAAGCCGTAGATTCTAAATTCAATACAGTGAAGTGGTTCCTCTCTGAATTTAGGACTGACGGAAAAACGTGGCTTGAACACGGCTGTATTATCTTCAGTCAGTACTATGACACTGCAGAATGGATGGCCAAAGAGCTGGCCAAATCCTACAAAGATGAAGTTGTCGCAGTATATGCGGGTGTAGGAAAGAGCGGACTTTTTCGGGGCGAACAATTTAACAATGTCGAACGTGAAGTCATAAAAGCTGCCGTTAGAACTCGTGAGATTCGTCTGGTCGTAGCAACTGATGCGGCCTGCGAAGGCTTGAACCTTCAAACATTAGGCACCTTGATTAACATTGATCTTCCGTGGAATCCGTCTCGCCTTGAACAACGATTAGGTAGAATCAAGCGGTTTGGTCAAGCCCGTAAGTTTGTTGATATGCTCAATCTTGTCTACAGCGAAACACAGGATGAGAAGGTTTACAACGTCTTATCAGAACGCCTGCGCGACACTTACGACATTTTTGGCAGTCTTCCGGATACAATCGACGATGAATGGATTAAAGACGAAGAAGAGCTTAAACGCAGAATGAACGAATACATGCACGAAAGGAAAAAGGCTCAGGACGCTTTTACTGTGAAATATCGTGGTACCATAGATCCTGAGGCGCATTTATGGGAACGCTGTGCCTGTGTTTTATCGCGTCGTGATATAGTAAAGAAACTCAGTGAGCCTTGGTAGTAAGAGTTGGATCCTCATTAATTGTCTATAAAGAAACGGTTCAAACCCCTAATTCTAGAGCATAGCCCCCTTCTATAAAGCCCCCTCATAATATTTGAGCTTAGACGCTCAAATGGGCTACAACGAGAACGCATGGATGGGACGAGAAAATGAGACGAACTCGATACCCAAAAGAACTAAATGAGCAACTGATCCAGGAAGCCATGGAAGTGGGAAATGCAACATAAGTGGCCCGCCGACATGGGATCGATCTGAAACGACTGAATTATTGGATTCGAGAATCGGACAATTAAGCAAGCAAAGAATTATGACGATTTTTTGCTGAACATCACTGTATAGCAAGCGAATTGCCAGTTCTGATGACTGTTGCAAGAAGATATGAAGGAACCTTGATGAGAAAGGAGACTTCTATTGAAAGCAAACGAAACCGTGTTGACGAATATTCTGGAGGGCACGAAACAGTACATCGTGCCTCTTTTTCAGCGGCCCTACACATGGCAGAAAAAGCATTGGGAAACGCTTTGGCAGGATATTATGGATCTTTATGAAGACGATACGAGAAGAACGCATTTTATTGGTGCGATGGTTACCTTTCCAACCGTCTCTGTACCGGAAGGTGTAGCCAAATATCTGCTCATAGACGGGCAACAACGCCTGACCACACTGGCGATAAGGTCATCCTATATCGACTGGGATCATTCGAAATACTTCCCAGCCCCATTGAAAACATCTACGAAGATGGAAAGGGTCGACGCTTTTCCAGCTACCGATGGGCCTCCCGGCTATCGTTAGAATGGGCAAAAGTGTTGGAAGAGTTGCTTTTAGAGACGGAACCGGAATGGCGGCTCTATGAATGGTTGAACGCCAATCAAGTTGCCTTTTCCTTAGACCCCGCGCAAGCACTATTAATGGATCCCGATGATCCGCAGGGCCGGGTTTGGTTTGTGATAGAGCAGGAAGGAATTCGTGTTCGTTATGCAGGTCCGTCGGGGTTCTTGATTCGGGGCCACAGTGGGAAGGAAAGAATTGAAGCGAATGTAGATGGGATTTTACAGTAACCGGAACGGGGTCGCAGGCGACTCACCTTTTGGCTGGGGTAGTCAAGAATGAGCACGTTTGATTCAACCGATTGTGCTGTTATACTATTTGTGAATGGTAAAAATTCCTTATAAATAATGTGATTGAATTAGTTCGGTCGCCCCGCGTGGTTTTAGAAAGGGTTATGCATGATGGCAAGAGCCGATTTATTGAAAAAAATATTTCGCGGATATAAACTGGGCGACCGTCAGATGTTTATGGAAGCCGCAAAAGACATCATTGATGAGGAACGCAAAAAAGCCCATGTGGTCTTAGCTAATGAACTGGCGCGGATATTGGAAAAAGGTAAGCCGCTTCCCGGACCGGGCGCTTTTATTCCGCTGGAACCACTGCCGAAGGATAGCGATCGCGGTGCGTCTCTGTTGGAGTTTCGGCAACCGGATCGCTATTTGGATGACCTTGTCCTCCTGCCGGAACAGCGGGATTGCTTTGAAGAGGTGCTGTACGAATTTCGCCGGTGGGATATACTGGAGTGCCACAATCTGCGTCCGCCCCACAAGTTATTGTTTTGCGGTCCCCCCGGATGTGGAAAGACGGCTACGGCGGAAGCCTTGTCGCGGGAACTGGGAATTCCCATGCTCTATGTGCGTTTTGATGCCGTCGTTTCCAGCCTGCTTGGGGAAACGGCGGCCAATCTGCGCAAGGTCTTCGACTATGCAGCCCAGGGCTCCTGGCTCATTTTGTTTGATGAGTTCGACGCCATTGGTCGTTCGAGGGACGATGAATTGGAGCATGGCGAATTGAAGCGGGTCGTCAATTCCTTTTTGCAAATGCTTGATCAGTTCTCTGGTAAATCGCTCGTTGTGGCTGCCACCAATTTTGAACAATCACTCGACCCTGCGTTATGGCGTCGCTTTGACGAGATCATCCGTTTCGACAAGCCGGCGCCCGATCAAATCGGTCTCTTGTTGCGAAAAAAGCTGGCTTCTAAAAAAGGAGCCGTGCTCCCCAGTGAATCAATGACACCTCGGCTTACCGGAATGAGCCATGCCGAGATCGAACGCATTTGTCTTGATGTATTGCGAGCGGCTGTGTTGCGAGGCGATTCAACCTATACGTTGCAGGATCTGGAGAAAGCGATTGAAAAACAAGAACGGCGCAAACAAACGTTGCAGAATATCACCGCTTCCGATAAGCCGCACATTGCCAAGGAGTGATGTTGCGTGCCAGTGCCACCAGGTTTTTATGACAACATTCGTTGGAATCGATTGCCGCAAGCGGCACGGAGAAGAACCAGACCGATAACACCTCCAGGACCGCCCCTACGGATAAATCCCGCGCAGCATGGCGGCAGACTCGTCCGGCAGGCGGGAGCGGCAATAGGTAACGAGCGTCGCATGCGGGAAAATCTTGGGATTGATCCCTCTCGTCTTTTCAATAATTTGCTGGCCTTCCTTCAGATAATCGCGCTGCGGACGAAGAGTATGTTGCTTGGAACGGCTACGCCCGTGCAGATTCACCCTATCGAGGCGTGGGACCTCTTACGTGTCTTGTCAATTGGCAATGAGTTCGTTCTTGGTAATCAGGTGAGTCCATGGCAGTTTACGAGTGAATCTTTGCCGGTCGTGATGGGTCAGGCAAAACCGCCGGAAGAGGATACGGAGCGATGGCGATATATGCGAAACCCCTTTCCCGTCGGGACAGAGGATCCGGAAGACCGCGATTGATCATCCGTAGATCCTTAAAGATTTCTGATGAGATTGCTGTGCTTCCTGTTGACGCCTTTGAACATATGACGGCGCAGGATCGCACGAGGGTTAAACGTATGGCAAAAACGTTTTTTGCTCAGCATAATCCCTACGTCCGGCACATCGTGCGGAGAACGCGCAAGTACCTGGAAGAAACAATTGATCCCGAAACACGAGAGCCCTATTTGAAGCCTGTGGGCATCGAGTTGTATGGGGAACGGGATGAAGATGCCATCGTGCTTCCCACGTACCTGAACGACGCATATCAAAATGCTGAAGAATTAAAGGCGGAGGCATTTGGCAATAGGATGGAATTAAATGGAAATCCTTCTGGTCACTAGGAAGGATGTAGTTAGTGACGGATGGCTATGATGATAACATAGAACCAGTCTCCCCGGCATACCAGGTGTTTTTCGACGTTTCTCCCCGCCAACGCTCTGATAAAGACACAACCTACAGCATGGGCATCTATATTATCGCAGAACAGCGAAGGGCGGAAGTGTCCTTCCTGTTTTCGGCCCACTCCTTCGCTGCTGCCGAAATGTCCGGCCTGTACGCGGCGATGAATGTCGTGAAACAGGAAGGGCTTCTGGCAGATGCGGTCATGATCGCAGGCGACAACCATCACGTCCTATCCTTTCCCGAAACGCGCAAGCCATCTTCAGACAAACATGCCAAAAAAGTGGCCAATAAGATTGTCGCGCTGTTGCCGAAGTTGCCGAATGTAACATTCAAGTGGGTTCCCCGTGAGGAAAACAAAACAGCCCATGGGCTTGCCCGCAGACAACTCCATATGAAAGGCCAGACGGCGTCTCCCGCTACGCCGCCTCCGGTTGAATGGTCTCAGCCAACGCTTGTGACGGCAAAGACCGAAGAAGTTGCAGAAAGCCCGCTTTTTTCAGGCATGCAGGTTACCGTTCCGGCGAAAAGCGTTCGTGAAGTGGTGGAAGGGGCAAAACGGTATTTTGTCGACTTGGATACTTGCTTTTGCACCTGTGGCCAGTCATCCTGTTCCCATCTGGTGATGGCCTTGTGGCAGGAATATCAGATGCAACGGGATATGGACT
This sequence comes from Heliomicrobium gestii, assembly GCF_009877435.1. NCBI lineage: Bacteria > Bacillati > Bacillota > Clostridia > Eubacteriales > Heliobacteriaceae > Heliomicrobium > Heliomicrobium gestii. The sequence continues at coordinate 88,076 of NZ_WXEX01000009.1, forward strand.
TATTCAAGTAGCCACTACTCCCCCTCGAATTCAACGATACAAAAGCGGTTCTTCTTCTCGATTTCCCGCTTCACCTTCATGGATGACTTCGGATCAAGTTCGATCATATAGGGCAATTCCTTGATGATATGGGCCCGGAGGGACTTGTCGCTTTTTAGTTCTTCCAGCACGAAGGGGTCATCGGTCTCCAGGATGAGCGCCTGTCGGATGCGGATTTTCTGACTGGCGGCGTTCCATTCTTCGAGCGTATGCAGGACGTTTTGAGGGAGGTCTTTGGTGCTCCATTTTTGCAAGTAGGCGATGATGTCACCGATAGAAACCCCTTGATCAAGGGCAGATGCCGCCGATTTGAAGGTCAGTTTATAGAGGCAGGCCGGGTGGTCAGATATCTTTTCCGCGACTTGGTCCAGAAATAATTCATGACTTTCTTTCATGGCGCCTTCCGAGAGAAGGATCTCATAGTTGGGCTGGACGATGAAGCCGGACGATTCCTCCCTTTTTGGTTCTCTGTAGGCATCTGTGGCGCCGAGCACATAGGCGCCGAGCGGGGTCAAGCGGATGTAGTTGACTTCAAATATGTCGGTTTCTTCGAAGTATCCACCGACGCTAAATGAAAGGGCCGTATCGATGATGCCCAGGGCACATAAGTATTCAAGACAGACCACTTCGACAAAGCGTCCTTCCAGTTCGCGCCAGCTTTGGGCGCGGCCGAGATACATCCGTTCGTATTCGGCGTAGGACAAAATCTCACCGGTAACCCTCTCGAGAAACAGAGCATCGCTTCTCTTTATGTATTTGAGGAGTTCTTCGATAGATATCCATTTGTCGACAGGACAGCGGGCCAAATGGTCGCAGATCATCCTTCGGCAGCTAGAGTACTTGGGGACGAAGGTTGTTTTTACTTTCACTTCTGGGATGCGGGACAGTTCATCAATCGCTGCCGATGCGATATATGCTTGAAGCAACATTGTGCATTTATCTACAGGGCTTGCCTGTAAAAAGGTTTCCACACCGTTGCCGGTAAGGATACGATCGCCAGCGATGGTCCATAATTGGCCGGCCAAGGCTAACTGGGCCATGCCATAGATGCGCACCGACGATTCCACCGTGCGCAAAGCCCAGATCCCATCAGACCCGTCAAGGCTATACTCCTTGATGACCAGCGCTTCGTTGATTTTCTTCATAGCGGTTTTTGCCGGCAATCCGCCGACTCTGGTGCAACTCAGTTTTGTCTGGTTGGTCAGTTTGATGAGACGAAAAAACTCTTTTTCGAAGTTCTCTCGAATCACCACCTCTTCATCAATGTCAACATCTTCCGGTAATGTATCCAGCCCTTGATATTGATACTGGATGGGTTTGAACCGTTTTTTGATAAATGACACCAATGGCGCGGGGACGCTGTTTCGAATGATAAAGGGGCGAGCAGGGGACATGTCATCAAGAACGTCAGAGATTCGGTAAGGACGGAAGAAGGAATCTTTTTGTGGACGGTTATGTTTTTGACAGAGCTCGTACAGGTCGTCGCTGTCAAGCCGGCCGGAACGGACGCATTCTTCCAATAGTTCTTTTTCAAAGGCATTGAGGCGATTCCACAGGGCGATGAGGTTTTCTTCGCGGCTGTAAAAGTTGTCCAGTGCGTTGATCATGTCGGCTTTACGTGTCGACGAGGCCTTGACGCCGGCCAGACGCAACAGTTTTGGTAGGCTGTCGCTATCATAGCCTTGGGTGGTTAATGTTTGGAGAATGGACTTCATCGTTCGCTTGTCTCCTCTAAGACGGCAAGGATGTGACTGGCGCTGTGGCCGCTGGCGGCCGCATTCCACAGGGACAGGGGAGAAAGGCGGTATGTATGGATATGTTCATGGCTTTTTTCCAGCTCCGAAAATTGGGCCACTTCGTCCCTCGCCGCTTCGAATAAGGGGTTGTCCACTTCTAGCAAAAGGCTGAAATCGCCTTGGACGATGACTGGGTTAGTCGGCTGATTGGTCATGATCAGTTATCTGCTCCTTGTTGAAGTCGGAACGGGAATATGCAACAGCCGCATGATCTCCTTCTGAGACTCCAGAACCCGCTCTGCCATAAAAGTCATGAACGGTCGATCATCGACGTGAGCCTTCTCCAGCAGTGCAATATACTCATGGCGCAAGACCGGAGGAATGATGGCAAGCATATATCCATCCTGGATTAGAGCCGTATTCATCAGCAAACGAGATATGCGCCCATTCCCGTCGATAAAGGGATGGATAAAGACAAAGCGCTTGTGCAGTTGCGCCGCAAACGATACAGGGTGATGCTTATCCCGTTCTCTCGCTGCCCATAGAAACAAAGCACGAACTTCTTCCTCGATCCGCTCCGGTTTGCACACGGCGTATTTCGAGCCGGAGATGAACACCGGGCCGATGCGGTACCGTCCTGCCGCGTTGGTGTCAATGTTATGATAGAACATCTGATGCATGGTCAGGGCATCGGCTTCGGTAATCTGGCGGTTATGCAACAGGGTGAACATATAATCGTAGGCGTTCGCGTGCCCCAGGGCTTCAAAGGTGTCCTTCAGGGGCTTGCCGCCGGCGGTGAGCCCCTCTTCCAACAGCACTTTTGTCTCACTCTCGGTGAGTGTGTTACCTTCCAGCGCATTGCTCGACCAGGTTAAGCCGATGCGGTAGTAGGCTTTCAGTTCGCGCAGCAGTTCGCCTTCGAAGGGACGCAGCGCGTCGATGGCTGCTTTATAGAGGTCAAGCTTTTTGTAAATGTCCATGAGCGCCTTCCTCCTTCCGGTCAATAAGTGACCTTTTCGCCGTTCGGGATCATAAAAGCGCCTTCATAGGTACAGCCTGCCGCTTCTGCGATTTGTTTCAATTCGTCAACGGTGAAGCTTTCCCTTTTCATTTTCTGGCTAAAGGCTTGCGGGCTTTTCCCGACCATCCGCGCCAGTTCGGAAACACTGATCCCGAGTTTGACGCATAGTATTTTCAGTTGCTCAGACACGGACATGCAACCACTCCTTTGTATGCTTATATTATAAACAATTATGTTTATGATATAAGCATCCGCATCGGCTACCCTGTGAAACCTACTTCAATATTCGCCCTGCAAAATCCCCCTCATCCCCCTCCGAAGCCCCGGCGTCTCCCCATTCGACAGGTGAAGGACATCACGATGTGGGATCCCCATCTTCGCCGGCGTCTCCTCCGGATGCCTGCCAATGGCGACCACGAGCAGGCCGTCTGCGTCGGACGCTAAAGGCAGCAGTTACCCAAAAAAACGCGGCCCCAGACGCCAGTTTCTCCTTCAAAGAAGCCATCGGGAGTACATTGACGAATTGAACATCTATATCGCGGCGGAAGTTCAAGCTGACTTGCTAATTTATGGGAAACGTTGTAAGATGAAAGATGATGACACGATATACCTCGCGCTGTGAGTGTGGTGAGTCGCTATGAAAAAAGAACGCGAACGTTTTTCCACGATCATAGATAACATCTTAAAGGATAATTTGGGTTCTTATCAGGTTAAGGTTTTTTTCTTTGGCTCCTGGTCTCGGTTCGAGGAACGCCCATCCTCTGACATCGATATTGCGATCTGGGCAGAGGAGCCGTTGCCTCTGGGAACATTGGCTAGGTTACGTGCAGCCTTTGAAGATTCTCCGTTACCCTACCCGGTCGATGTAGTAGATTTGACTAATACGGAGACGGTTTTTCGGGAGCACGTGATGAGGGAAGGGATTCCATGGAACGCCTGATACAACGTATCGAAACGGCAAGTCGAGCCGTTTCGACCCTGGAAGTATTATTGCAAGTGCCCACACCAAATGAGGTGGAACGCGACGCCTCGTTGCAACGTTTCGAGTATTCTTTCGAGGCAACCTGGAAATCGGCCCTTCATTACTTACGTGACATTGAAGGGATTGAAGTCGGCTCGCCCAAAGGAGTGGTCAGGGCTTGTATGCAGGTTGGACTGCTGACGCCATCGGAAACCAGTGAAGCGTTGGAAATGGTCGATGACAGGAATCTTACCGTTCATACATACAACGAAGAGTTGGCGAAAGCTATTTTTACGAAGCTGCCTCGTTATGCCGCGCTATTAAGACGTTGGGTGAGAGCGATACGAGATGGGATATACGCTGTCGAGGAGTAGATCTTCCTCCGCTCCTTCCCATTTCGCCGGTTGGGCATGGAGCCGTCTGTCGTAAGGTACGGAGGATATACCCGATTTGAAGTGCTCTGATTGTAGCTATGACGGACTTCATCGAATCGTTGCAGAGATGATCATGGACCGCTCCAACGAGCGCAAGAAGCGGAGTTAGCGAGGGAGAACCGACACGTTCGATGACGGGGAAAAAGTGATGCAACCTTGACCGGGGGAAGATTCCCTCCGGTCATTTTTTCTTTCAAAATAACCATCGTTTTGAAGGAGTTTGTTGCTGCACGTGGAAACATATCGAAAAACAATTTGTTATAACGAGTGCTATTCGCAACCGCTGAAAGGAACGGTGAGGTGCAGATGAACAGTTCATCACTGTTACGGAAGACGCTGGTCCTTGTCCTGTTGCCGACATTGCTCATTTTCATCAGTTTGATCAGCTTTGTTGCCTATCGGTCACAATCGGTTGCCCAGGCCAATGCGGAGGAGTTGGCAGAGCATCTCGGAAATGAAAAAGCCAATATCATCAAAGCCGAGATTGAGATCGCCCTTGATGCGGCACGGACGATGGCCCATTCTTTTGAAGGTGTCGGTGAAAGCAAAAACCGCATCACCCGCCAACAAGCCAATGACATCCTCTATAGCGTGTTGAAACATAGCCCGAACTTTTTTGGCGTCTGGTTGTGTTTTGAACCGGACGCTTTTGATCAGCAGGACCATCTCTTTCGCAATCAGCCGATCCATGATGCGACGGGGCGTTTCATCCCCTACTGGTATCGCTCCGGAAGCAGCTTGAAGACGGAGATGCTCCTTGACTACGATAAACCAGGAGCTGGCGATTACTATTTACTGGCGAAAAACAGCGGGGAAGAGACGGTTTTGGAACCCTATCCGTATACGGTCGATGGGAAGAGCTATCTGATGACCTCGGCTGTCATTCCGATCAAGGTGGGCGGAAAGGTTGTTGGTACCGCCGGTGTCGACTTCTTATTGACGTCTTTGCAAAGCCTTGTCAAGGATATCCAAGTCCCCGGTGGTGGTCACGTGATGACCTTGTCCAACAAAGGCAATTTTGTCACTCATCCCGATGAGACCTGGCTGGGGAAAAATATTCGCGACATGGGCGATCCAAAAGACATGGATGCGATCGTGCAGGCCATTCAATCGGGAAAAGCATACCAAGTGATCAGCGAATCACCGAATCAAAAGGGGGAGATCTTCAAGGTCTTCGTCCCGATTGAAATGGGTAGCACCAAGACACCCTGGTCTTTTGCGCTGGCCTTCCCGATGGAAGCGATTTTGGCCGAATCCCGTTCTGCCACGATGATGGTGCTTGTTCTAAGCGCCGTAGGGATACTGTTGATTGTGGGCGCAGTGTACTTGGCGATTCGTTCGATCGTCAAACCCATTGAAAGCTGCGTCGCTTTCAATGAAGCGGTTGCAGAAGGCGATTTCTCTTCCGATGTGCCGGAAGAGTTCACAGGGCGAAACGATGAGCTCGGAAAAATGGCTCGCGCCAATCAAAAGGGAGTCGAAAATGTTCGAGCCGTGCTCCAGCAGATCCGTACGACGTCGCTTACACTGTCCGAATCGACGCGCCAACTCTCTGAACTGTCAGAAAACTACTCCGCCATGACGGAAGAGGTGATCGCTTCGACCGGTGAGATTGCCTCATCCATGGAAGCCATGTCAGCCACGACAGAGGAAGTGGCGGCTTCCACTGTGGAAACGCAGGGGCTCATGGAGAAGATGAATCAACTTGCCCAAGAGGGGCAGGGAAAGTCGGTGGCGGTCGACAAAAAGGCGCAGGAGATTGGACAGGATGTGAAGCAAGCCCATCGCAAAGCCCGGGATACCTTCGCTGCGCTCAAGCAGAAACTGGAACATTCGCTCCTTGAAGCCCGTGTGATCACCCAGATATCGGGCTTGGCCGATTCCATATCGAACATTGCAGAGCAGACCAACCTGCTCGCGCTGAATGCGGCCATTGAGGCGGCTCGTGCCGGTGAACAGGGCAGAGGCTTTGCTGTTGTCGCAGAAGAGGTGCGCAAGCTGGCCACAGCGTCTGCGACGGCGGTGAGCGGCATCCAGCAGTTGACCCAGCAGGTGCTGCTTGCGATAGACGAGTTGATCGCCAATGCGAATCAGTTGCTGCAGTTTGTCAACAGCGATGTCAATGTGGACTATGAAAAGTTTTTGAATATCAGCCTCCAGTATCAACAAGATGCGCAGGAATTTTTCCAGGTAGTCCAGGCGATCGCTGACGGTTCCCATAAGGCGAAACAAGCTGTGGAAGAGGTTGCGACCGCCATAGAAACGGTGGCAGCTTCTGTTGAAGAAAGCACAACCAGCACAATGGAAATTGCCCAGGGTTCAGAGCAATCAAAAGAGTCGTTGCAAGATGTGGTCTTTGCGGTGGAGCGGCTGAGTCAAGAAGCGGAACAATTGACGATGCTGATGGGGAAATACAGATTGTAAAAAAACAAGACGATGATGACGCCGCCAAAAAGAGAAAACCCGCCTCCCCAGCATCAGCAGGGAGGCGGGTTATTTTTCTGCCTGCGATTCTGTTAATCCTTATCTTGCCAGATAGGCCCGTCCGATGGCGGCAGCGCCGAGAAGCGCCTGATCCACCATGGGTAGCCAGATCGTCTATTCGCATTTGGAGATGGCCTCATGGCAAGAATACCGGACATCCAATGAAATGAACGAATCGAATAAAGGAACAAATTCACCCTGTTGGGCAAATATGCCGATTGGAAGGAAAGACGCGCCGATTCTGATGCGATATAATAAGATGTAGTCGAAAAAAGTCCACGCTCTCGGAGGTGGGAAATTTGTGAAAGAAATATTGATAACCACACTGCGCGTCTTCCTCTCCAGTTCGATCGCTCTGACGGCCTTTTTGGTCACCTATCTGTTCAACGGGTTGGACCTGGCGCCGGCCCTGGGCCTTGGCGTCGTCGCCTATTGGTTGACATCAAAAGGGATCGCGCGCCGATTTGCCTTGCCTGCCGCGCAGCATCAGCTGATCGACGGGGCCGATCCCCATTACCAGGAAAAGAGCTATAAGGAAGCCCGTCGCAAGTGGAAAGTCATCGGGCGCTACCGCTTTCAGGTTCGCTCCCTGTCCGTTTGGCTCAAGGTGGCCCGCCTCTATAAAATCGCCGAACAGATCCTGGACATCACAGGGAAAGACCTCCGCCAGATGAATAAAGCGCAGGCCTTCTTCAACCATTACCTGGACGCCACCCTCACGATCCTGGAGAAATACACACTCCTGTCCAAACAACCCATTTCCAGCGATGAGATTCGTGAGGCGATGCAGAAGATCAACGTCGGATTGGAAGACCTGATTCGCGCCTACGAAGAAGAGCTGAACCATCTTATCGCCAAAGATTTGCTCGAACTGGATGTGGAAGTGAACGTCTTGAAACAGGCCCTTGATTCGAAAGGAGAGAAAAAATGACCAGCCCGAATCCGACCGATCCCTTCGCCATTCCGGGACCCTTTGATCAGGCGCCTGCGCCGCTGACGCCTGATCCCCTTCCGGTCGCTCCTTTCCTGACGAATCCTGCGCCGCTGGGAGCGCCCGGTCTGACGCCCAACCTGTCTTCCGCGCCGTCCGCAGCGCCCCTAACGGGAAAGCCGCCCGAAGCGCCGGCAGTGACGGTGGCCGCCCTGCCGGTCGATCAGCAGCCAAAAGCCCTGGCCTTGGCCAAACAAATTGACGCCAAAAACCCGCAGACCCTGTTGCAATACGGCTTGCCGATCCAGTCGGAGCTTTCCCGCTTTGCCGACAACATCCTCGATCACGTTCGGACGAAAGACGCCGGCCCCGTCGGGGAGATCATCGGCAGCCTGATGGTGAAGCTCAAGGAAGCCAACCCCGACGATCTGCAGGAATCGCAAGGCGGTTTTTTTACGAAGTTCTTCGGCTCGGCCAAACGTTCCGCCGAAAAGGTTCTGGCCCGTTACCAGACCTTGAGCACAGAGATCGACCAGATCAGCCAGCAACTGGACAAAGCGCGCCTCCAACTCCTCCGAGATGTCACCTTGCTGGAAGCCTTGTTCCAAAAGAACCGGGAGTACTTCAACGAACTGAACATTTACATCGCCGCCGCCCAGCACAAGCTGGAGGAACTACGCACCCAGACCATCCCCCAATTGCAACAGCGAGCTCTCGCCAGCAACGACACCGCCGCCGTGCAGGAGTTGAATGATCACCTCCAATTTGTCGACCGGCTGGAAAAAAAGGTGCACGACCTGTTGATCAGCCGCGCTGTCACCTTGCAGACAGCGCCGCAGATCCGCCTGATCCAAAACAACGATCACGTGCTGGTGGAAAAGATCCAATCGTCCATTGTGACAACGATTCCCCTGTGGAAAAACCAGATCGTCCTCACATTGACCTTGCAACGGCAGCAAACAGCCCTGGCGATGCAGCGCCAAGTCACCGACACGACGAACGAACTGCTCCTGCGCAACTCGGAGATGCTCAAAACCAATACCATCGGTGTGGCCCGGGAGAACGAGCGGGGCATCGTCGACATGGAAACCTTGAAAAAATCGCAGGAGAACTTGATGGACACGCTGGAAGAAACCTTGAAAATCCAGCAGGAAGGCCGCATCAAACGCCGCGAAGCCGAGACAGAACTGGCCCGCCTGGAGCAGGATTTGAAAAATCGCATGGCCGCCATGGTCACCGGCGGATACCGTCCGAAATAAGGACAAAAACGACAGAGGCACAAAAAGGACAGGCGTTACACCGGGGGGCACTGGACGGCCCTCGGGTTAACGCCTGTCTTTTTTCCTGTAGGATGTTTGAAAAAATCGCTGAAGGTTATGCATTGCCGCACTTTTGTTGACAGATGTCAGCGCATAAAATCCAAATCGCTCTGCCTCAACGGCATCATCCCATCGGCCGGCGCGATGCCAAGGAGTGTGCAGAGCAGCGGCGCGATGATCAACTGGGACTTTGCTTCCTCCCATCGTCCCGCCCGGAAGGCTGAACCGATGGCGAAGAGGGGCACCTGGCGTTCGTCAGGACCGGTGCCGCCGTGGCAGCCGTCGCGGTTCATGCCGTGATCGGACGTGACCAGAACCTGGTAGCCTTCGCTCAGCCAACGAGGCGCATACTCGGCCAGCAGACCGTCCATCTGAATCACCTGGCCGCGGTACTCCTTCGAGTCGGCGCCGAACAAGTGTCCTGCATGGTCTACCCCCATGGGATGGATCAGCAGAAAGGCGGGATCAAACAAGCGCCGCAGCAACTCGCCATCGGCAAAGACGTGGGAATCGGGATAGGCCTCGTCATGGTAAAAGCAACCGTGCTGGATCGGGAGAAAGGCTTCCTGATCAAACCCCTGAAACCGGTCGTTTTTTCGATCAAAGGGATACCGGTTGTACAACTCGCTGATCCAATAAAAGGCCGCCGCTCCGTTGCGCAGTCCCTGCCGGCGGGTCAAGTGAAAGAGGCTCTCCTGGCTGGACATGCCCTGAAAGTGGTTGCAGGTGATCCCGTTGACCGACGGCGGCGTGCCGGTCAGCAGCACCTCATAGAGGGGGCGCGACAGGCTGGGCAATTCGGAGCGAATCAACAGGCGAGCGGCGAGATGGTTCTCGACCAGATGGTGAAGATAGCCCATCTGGCTGCAGGCTGTCCCATAATGGAGACCGTCGATCAGCACCAGGATGACTTTATGTGTCAACAATGGCTCACCTCGTTTTTCGCCTCCGCTAGGAACACGCAACTGGCCGGATCGATCTGTAAATGAACCCGTGTGCCTTCGCCATATCTCTCGGCCTGATGCGGGTCATACAACTGGTCCACGGTGATCATATGATCCTGGACCTGCACCCGGTAGCGCATCAAGCTGCCGAGAAGGATCCGCGAACGTATCGTTCCGGTCAGGGCGTCGCAGCGACTGCTGGAAGGAGCGCCGGTATTTTCACTGGAGCGATCGGCGCCATCCGATTCGGTAGCCTCCGGCTCCGGCAGAGCCATGCGGATCTGTTCCGGGCGGACGGCGAGGCAGCAGATCTCCGGCGGAACGGGCCGGTCCAACACCAGCGGAAAGGGGACATAGACGCGGTTTTCCTGCACCCGCGCGATGGGGAACAGGTTGGTCGTGCCGATGAACTCAGCGGCGAAGGTTGTAGCAGGGCGGCTGTACAGGTCTACCGGCAGGCCCACCTGTTCGATGCGGCCTTCCCTCATCAGGGCGATCCGGTCGGAGATGGAGAGGGCCTCTTCCTGATCATGGGTGACGAAGACGGTCGTGATCGCCAACTCATTTTGCAGTTCCCGGATGAACTGGCGCATGGACAGGCGGATTTTTGCGTCCAGGGCGCTGAAAGGCTCGTCAAGCAGCAACACGCTCGGTTCCGGCGCCAGGGCGCGGGCCAGGGCGACCCGTTGCTGCTGGCCGCCCGACAGTTCATGGGGCATGCGGTGCCCCAGAGCGCCCAGACCGACTGTGTGCAGCATCTGTTCCACCCGCGCCCGTCGTTCCTCCTTGCCGATATTTCGCATCTTCAACCCAAAGGCCACATTTTCGAAGACGCTCATATTGGGAAACAGGGCGTAGGACTGGAAGACGAAGCCCATGTCCCGGCGGTTCGCCGGCAGACGGCTGATTTCCTTGCCGTCGACCCAGATTTGGCCGCTCTCTTTCGGTAAAAATCCCGACAGGACCCGCAGGAGCGTGCTCTTGCCACAGCCGCTCGGTCCCAGCAGGGTGAGAAACTCGCCTTTTTCCACCGTCAAGGAGATGTTACGCAGGGCGACCTGATCGGCAAAGCGTTTGTTGATGCCCTTCAACTCGATGTAACTCAGGGGGGTTCTCCTCCTCGACCGTTTTCACGTTCATTTTGGATTTTCCTCTGGCAGTCTGAATGGACACGATGGCCAAGGTGACCAAGAGGATGAACAGGGTGTAGAGGGACACGATAGCGCTGGAGAGATGGCCGTTTTCCCAACTCATCTTATAGAGAAAGAGCTGGACTGTCTGGAAGCCGGATCCGACGAGCAGATTGGCCAGCACGAATTCGCCGAAAAGCACCGAAAACGAGAGCAGGGCGGCCACCGTCAAGCCGGGGGCAAGGTTCGGCAGCACCACGTGCCAGAAGGCCTGAAGGCGTGAGGCGCCCAGGCTCTCGGCGGCGTTCAACAGGGTCGGCGCGTCGATGGCCCGAAAGCTGTTTACTGTGGCCTGATAGACGTAGGGCAGCAGGAGTACGAAGTAGGCGCCCAGGAGGATGTAGATGGAGCCTGTCAGCACGAAGGGCTTGTGGCTGTATAACTCCAGGAGGCCTACCGCCAATATGACGGGGGGGAAGGAGAAGGGGAGGGTGGAGAGAAACTTCAGCACCCCTTCCAGCCGGGGAAAATAGATGACAGTGACAAGCACGGCGGGAACGATGACGATCAAGCCGATGATTGTCGCCAGGGCGCTGACACCAAAACTGCGCCCCAGGGCTTCGATGAAGTGGTCGTTCTGAAAAAGCAGGCGGTACCATTCGAGGGTGTAGCCCTTCGGTAGGATGGTTGTCTGCCATTCCTGGGCGACAGAAAACAGGAGCGTCGCCGCCAAGGGCAACAGAAGATAGCCCACGATGGCGGCCAGGACGATCCGGGGCCGCCAGTCCTTATTTGCCGCCATGTTGCATCCTCCTTTGCACCCAGTGCGCTGTCCAGTGGTTGACAGCCATGGCGGCGATCAGCAGCGCCCCTATGGTGACGGCGATAGCGGCGGCCAGGTTGGGGTTCAGTTCCACATTGCCGGCGATCAGATTGCCGATGCGCAGCGGCGCGAGGCTGTAGTTGCCGCTCGTCAGGGCATAGGCTGTCGCGTAGGCGCCCATGGCGTTGGCGAAGAGGATGCTGAAGGCGCCGGCCAGAGAGGGGAGGATGTTCGGCAGCCCCACATAGAGCCAGTAGTGGCGGGCGCTGCCGCCCAGGCTGTGGACGGCGTCGCGCCAGTCGTCGCGCAGTCCGGCAAAGGCCGGGTAAAGGAGCAGGATGGCCAGCGGCGCCTGGAAATAGACGTAGACCAGCATCAAACCGGACCAACTGTAGAGGCTGAAGTGGTCGTAGAGGGGAAAACCGAGGGCGTTGAGGCCCAGGGTGAGCAGGCCGTTGGTCCCCAGCAGGACGATATAGGCGAAGGCGAGGGGCACGCCGGCGAAGTTGGAGGTGGAGTTGATCAGCACGAGCAGGCGATCGCGCCCATCCTCTCCGAGGAGGGTGAGGGCGTGGGCGCCGATCATGCCGATCAAGAGGCCGATGACGCTGCAGGCCAAGGACAGGCTGATGCTGTTTCCCAGGGCGATGAGGAAAAACTTCTGTTGAAACAGTTCGACGTAATGGATCAGGGAGTACCCCCTGGGTGACTCGATGCTCAAGCAGGCCATCCGCAAAAAGGGCAGCAGTTCAAAGGCGATCACGAAAAGGAAAAAGGGGAGAAGAGGCAGCCAGAGACCGCCTCTTCTCAACGCCGAGGGTGGGGATGTCGATGGGAGCCTGTCGGTGTTCCTATTCATGGCGCGTTGCATGGACATGGGCGTCCCTTACTGCATCTGGGTGAGGACTTGTTCCTGCCACAAACGGGGCAAATCCTTCGTCGTCTTTTCCCAGGTGGCAAAGTCTTTGATCGGCCGGGAGGCCTTGTAGGCTTCCTTCGGCAGCAGTTTGGCCTGTACATCGGCGGGCAGTTTCACGTCGCGGATCGGCCGGGCGAAGCCTTTGGCCAGCAGGATCTGTCCCTCATCGCTGAGGATGTGGTCCACCATGGCCCGGGCCGCGTAGGGATGGGGGGCGACCTTGTTGATCATGCACACGTAGGCGGAGATGGCCGAACCGTCGGAGGGGATGACGACCTTCAACTCATCCATCTTCAGTTGATCCTTATACCCCAGGGCGTTGAAATCGTTCAACACGGCGATGGGGACTTCGCCTTTTTGGATGTTCGCCACAGACAGGTCGATGGGCTTGAGGTTGCCCGCTTTGGCCAGTTTGGCGAGGAATTCGATGCCTGGCTGGATGTTGCTTTCATCGCCGCCATTGGCGAAGGCCGCCGACAGGACGCCCATCATGGCCTGATTGGCTTTCGTGGGATCGCCCAGCACCACCTGGCCCTTGTACTCGGGCTTCAACAGATCGGCCCAGGAGGTGGGCACATTTTTGACCAGCTTCGTATTGACGAGGAAGCTCGTCGAGCCCGTGTACCAGACACACCAGTTGCCGTCGGGGTCTTTCGCCCAATCGGGGATCTCATTCCAGTACTTGTTTTTGTAGGCAGCCGAGACGCCTTCCGCTTTTGCCTTGGCGCCGAAGCCGATGCCGATGTCGCCCAGGTCGGCCACCGGGTTGTCTTTTTCCGCCTTGAACTTGGCGATCTCCTCGGCGCTGGACATGTCTGTATCGGTGTGGATGACGCCGTACTTGCCCGAGAAGACCTCCCAGCTCTCTTTCCAGTTGGCCCAGGAGTCAGGCATGCCGTAAGAGATGATCTTGCCTTCTTTTTGGATCGCCCCTTTGAGCGCATCCCCTTCGAGCATCTTGAATTCGCTGGTGGCAGCGGGGGCTGTCGATTGGCTGGAGGTCTCTTTGGCCGGACCGCCGCAACCGGCCAGGGCGGCGCCGGTCAGTGTCAGGGCCATGAGAAGACCGGTCCCTTTTTTCCAGAGATTCATCGATTCCATCCTCTCGTCGCTTCTTTGGCAAACATCGACTCGCTGTCTGCCGCAACAAGAAAATAGCAAAAAAGGGTTGTGAATGATGTTATTGCCAGGTTAATCCCCTGTTAAGTTTCCTTTTCACGACAACTAAGGGGATGCCCCGCGCCGTCCAGGCGTCAGGGCATCCCCTCATCATCGCTATGTAGACTCTTCACCGAAGTAGACTCTTCATCGAAGACTGTATCGCTTAAAACACTACGGTGTTACCGCAGCACTGTTGATGGCTCTTTTATGTCTAATTCCCATGATGTCGTGCAAAAACTAGTGCTGGGCCGCCTTCAATGCAAGGAAGGTGTCTTTCAACTGCTTGCCGATCCGTTCGCTGGACTTGTGCGCGTCAAGGAAGTACATGGTCGTGCTGCCCCGGTAGGGGAAGGTGTCGCCGAAGAGGGCGTATTCCAAACAGAGGCGCACGATGTTGACGGAGCAGTCTTCTTCATGATTGTCCCGGCAGTCCTTGCATTCCAGGAGAACCATGGCGAGCGCTTCGATCATGTCCTGCTCGGAATAGGTCTTCAGGTCTTTATTCGGAATCATGGAGCTGCCCTGGGGAATGCTGGTGACCTTCTTCGTCACCACATAGGTGGCCACTTTTCGGGCAAAAAAGACGAGGCACTTGTTTTTTTCACAGGTCCCGCAAGCTTCTCCATGCAGGCACAGTGCATCCAGCTTGTGTTGGAGCGCCTCGAAGTTGATCTCTCTTTCAGTCACGCGTCGTCACGCTCCATTCTCAGTCGTTCAGGAAATCGAGAAAATCGTTGGCTTCTTCTCCCGCTTTGGGCAGCTTGTCAGCAGGGAGGATGAAAGGTTCCATGCCGACGCGGCGGATCGTCAGGCAGAGGCGCTCTTTCTCTTCGGCCAACTGGCGGTAGGTTTGCAGCACATGTTCCAGGATGGTGAAGACTGCCTCGCGGGAGACTTTTTGGTAGGCTCGCTGGGCATGGACCGGGTTGCGGCTGCCGCCCCGACCGCCGAGATAGATGTCAAAGTCGTTCTGGCCTACGGCGGTGACTCCGAAATCGGCGCAGTGCGGGTCGGTGCATCCCCGGTGGCAGCCGGCGACGCTGATCTTGAAGTCATGGGGTGTCGGCTGGTTGCTGAATTTGCCCTGGATCTCCACAGCCAGTTCAAAGACATCGCTGAGGCTGCGGTGACAGAGGGCAGGGCTGCCGGGACAGCCTTTGACGTTGCGGACGATGTCGCCGAAGCCGCCCAGTTCCAAGCCGAGGGTGCGCAACCCTGTGGTGAACCGTTCCAGATTCTCTTCCGGGAGCAAAACCAGCAGGGTCTGCCGGGTCGTCAGTTTGCTGCCGACGGCCCCCACTTCCGGCAATAACTTGCCCAGCCCCAACAACTGCTCCGGTGTGATAAATCCGCAGGGGGTGATGATCCCGACGCCGAGAACGCCGTTGCGCTGTTTGAAAATGGCTTTTCCCATGTACCGATCATCCTTTCTGAGTGGTTAGGGCGGTGATTTCCGGAGAATGACAGAGAAAGATAAAACTGATAAGGATTTTGATTATCATTGATCATTTTATCGTTTATCCATAGTGATTGGCAAGAATTACGATTTGTTGGATAATTCTAAGGGGAGAGATGTCGATGGGCTATCACTGGCTCGGTGCAAAACCAGCTTGTAAAATTATGGAAAGACGTGTAAGATGGAGTATGAACATAGAGCGAACAGCCACAATAGGGATATTTTCGCAGTGCTCGCTGAAAGTGGAGTGATTGCAGAGACGCATCTGGCGAATCTAAAAAAAATGGCGCAGTTTAGAAACTTGTTGGTTCATGACTATGCTCGGATTGATCCTGAGATAATATATGCAGTCTTATACAACGGGCTAAACGATATTGAAATGTTCTTTACGGAGATAAAGGAGAGATTTTTGCCGTACTGAAACAAACATGGTTTAGCAGGTGACAAAGCGGCATAAAGTGTATTACATGAGCGCTCTAGGGGGAGGGTCTGTTGGCATATAAGGTTACTTGTCCCAGTTGTGGGAACAGGACCTTTCGCAGCAAGGGCGGCTATTGTCAATGCTCTCAATGCAACCTCGTCGGTTGGGAATGGAACCGCTCACCGGACGGAGAGACGGAGGAAGCGGGGTTGACCTGCCCGGATTGCGGGTACAACGACTTCCGGCGTGTCGTTACCGTGGACTTCCGGTTCAGCCTCTATCGTTGTTCCGCCTGTATGTACACGCTGATGAAACCAAGTGAATAAAAAAGCGACAAGACGGAGCCAACCGGTTATGGTTGGCTCTCGTTCTGTCGCTTATAAACAATAGGGGTGCGCCCTTTCAGCGCTTTTTTGAGACCCCCATGATCAGGCCACGGCGAGGGACATCCGAATATCTTGTTAATGACCGTCAAGACAGGGCATTTCCTTTAGACCCCTTGGACGATGCGCCCGTCGGTGCCGATGATGACGATCTGCCAGGGGATGATCTTGCCGCTGGCGGCGAGGGCTTTCTTCACGGCGTTGACGATGCCGCCGCAGCAGGGAACCTCCATCCGGAGCACGGTCAGGCTCTGCAACTCATGGGTCGCCAGGATCTCCGTCAGTTTTTCGGCGTAGTCGATGTCATCCAGCTTCGGGCAGCCGATCAGGGTGATCTTGTTTTTCATGAACTCATGGTGAATCCCGGCATAGGCGAAGGCGGTGCAGTCGGCGGCGATGAGCAGGTGACAGTTGTCAAAGAAGGTCGCCCGTGGGGAGACGAGCTTCAGTTGGCAGGGCCATTGGCGCAGTTGCGACTCGACCCCAGACTGTACGGGCGCGTCGGAACCGGCGGAGGGAGCTACCGGTTCGGATGTTCGTTGGAAAAGGCGAGTTTTCATGCCAGGGCAGCCGCTGGGGCTAGCGGGAGCAGTGGCGGGCCTATCGCAAGCGGAAGCGGCCCCGTGGGGATGGGCCTGTTTCCGTTCCTCTATCCGCTCTTTCACCGCCACTTCGTCAAAGGGTTCCGCTTCTCGTTCCACCAGCGTGATGGCGTCGGTGGGGCATTCGGGGAGGCAGTCGCCGAGACCGTCGCAGTAGACGTCAGAGACGAGTTTCGCCTTGCCCTCGACCAGTTGCAGGGCCCCTTCATGGCAGGCGGAGACGCAGAGCCCGCAGCCGTTGCATTTTTCCTCATTGATTGTGACGATTTTCCGTTTCATATCGTGTATCCTCCTCTGGATTGGTTTGCTTTTGCATGTTCACTATAATAAAATTGAACGAAAAAATCGGTAGCCATAGCTACCGAAAACGCGCAAAGGAATGAATCCATGAACAGGGAAGAGATCCTCCGGCTGAGCGCCTGCCCGCTCTTCAACGGCCTGACACCCGAGGTGGTCAAGGCGATGCAGGTATGCCTTGAACCGAAAATTGCCCGGTATAAAAGGAACGATGTCATCGCCTTTGCCGGCGAAGCCTTTGACAGCATCGGCATTCTGCTCACAGGCGAAGCCCAGGTGATCAAGGAAACGGCGGCCGGTCACCGAGCGATGATGGACATGCTCCGTCCCGGGGGCCTCTTTGGCGAGATCGTTGTCTTTTCCACCAACGCCAGCTGGCCGGCCACGGTCATCGCTCAGGAAGAGAGTCAGGTCATGTTCATCCCCCGGCGCAAGCTGATCGGTCAATGTGAACGCAGTTGCGACTGGCACCGCGTCATCATCCAAAACATGCTTCGCATC
Source organism: Heliomicrobium gestii (assembly GCF_009877435.1). Taxonomy (NCBI): domain Bacteria; kingdom Bacillati; phylum Bacillota; class Clostridia; order Eubacteriales; family Heliobacteriaceae; genus Heliomicrobium; species Heliomicrobium gestii. The sequence goes on from NZ_WXEX01000009.1 coordinate 105,638, forward strand.
ATCTCCGAGAAGGCCATGATGCTGAACAAAAAAGTAGAGTACCTGTCCATCAAGAGCATGCGGGGAAAACTGAGCGCCTTTTTCTTGGAGCAGCAAAAAAAAGCCGGCGCCGCCACCTTTCGCTTGCCCATGAAGCGAAACGAACTGGCCGACTTTCTGAACGTGTCCCGGCCCTCTATGTCGAGGGAGATGGCGCGCATGCGTGAAGAGGGGTTGATCGATTTTCACCTGGAGACGGTGCGCATCATCGACATGGAGGCATTGCGAGACAGGTCTGAATAATGGTGTTCCGAACAGCTGAGCTGCGCTTGTGGCTAAAATCGCTCATTCAAATATTTTTTATCTTTTTCATCAATACTAGAAGGAATTTTCTGAATTTTGAAGAAAGTCTATCTTCATCTTAGTGGAGGTGATGCCATGTACGGACAACAGGCGATTCCCATGGTGGTTCGAGTCCCAGCGACCAGCCATCCGCCGATCCCCCATGGCCTTGTCGAGGCCGCGGCGTGGGGACCGGACGCCGGCGCGCCGAGCCCCACCCATCCGGTGATCCGTTGGGGTGGGTACACCTACTGGGTCTACAACGTAGTCGCCCGCAATGGCATTGGCATCGTCGCCTATGACGAGGCGGCCAACGTTGTGGGACAATGGGAAAAACCCGGCGCCAGTCATATCTGGCAGATCACGGTGGAAGCGGACAGCCAGCGGGTCATCTTCTGGGGGCAGAGCAACTACCGGGTTGTCATGCGCTGGCATGAACTGTCCATTCCGCCCCTGGCTGTTCCTGCCCCGGCGACCACCTTCCATTTCGCGAACTGACAACCGCATCGAAAAGCGAACCCGGCGGTCCACCGCCGGGTTCGCTTTTCGATGCGGACAGCGTTGCACACCGCAGTAGCGCCCGCTCATCTTCTCGTTCGTTACGTTGTCCCGAATCGCTTCGACGAAAGGCCCTGCGCCAGCTCTACCACAACGATCGTTGGCCGTTCAGCAGTTACCAAAAAAGCGAGCGTTTCTATGATAATATAAACCTTTTTCCGATAGAATTAGGTTCAACTTCATGAGCATGACATCCTTAGTGACAATCGACGTCGAGCAGGTTGCGAAAGTGAGAACCAGAAGGAGCCACAGCAAGCCCCAATCGTCCCGGTAATCAAGGCATTACTGTAGAGAGAGGGAAGGCCATGTCGATTCGCAAACAGATCCTTTTTTGGTTGGTCATGTTCGCGCTGTTGCCGCTGTTGTTGGCAAGTGGTTTGAGTTATTTTTCTGTCAACAAGAGCTTGGCTGAGATCGAACGGGAACAGGCGCGCTTTGCCGGCGAGTCCACCGTAAACACCCTGGGTGTTCTGCTGCAGCGGGCAGAGGTGGCGGCGAAGACCTATGCCTTTTGGGATGAGGCCCATGAGCATTTGAACGAAAACGAGAAAGAATGGATTCATAAGGAAATCATTGAAGGCGCGATCAATGATTATGAAATGGACTTTGGTGTTGTCGCCGATCTGTCGGGAAATATCCTGGCTTCCTACGGAAAGGAGGGTTTCTCCGGTGATCTGCGCAAACATCCCTCCATAAAAAAGCTGATCGCCGGGGAGAAACTGATCTCCGGTTTTTACCAGGGCGAACAGGGGCTGGCCTTGATCGGCGCGGCCAAGATCTTGGAGTCAAAGGGCCTCGGTCTGCCGGTCGGTTATCTGGTTTTGGGCACATATGTGGACACGCCTCATCTGGAGACCGTGAAAAAGTTGGTGGGCGCCGATATCACCCTCTTTTCCGATCAGGGAAAATGGCTCATGACGACCGATGAAGGGCTCGCAACCGAACAACCGCCTGGTGAGGAAGTGAGCAAGCGCCAGGTGAAAGAGACCTACTACCTGAGCACGATCCGTCCCCTTGCAGACATCAATGGCGATGTGGTCGCTCAGGTGGCGGCGGCGATCCCGGTGACGGCGAGCGTACAGACGGAGAAGAATATAAAAATGGTCACTGTTGGCACATTGCTGGTGAGTCTCCTCATCGCCCTCGCTTTCGGCACAGCCACATCGGGCCGGTTGGCCAAACCGATCACCGCCACAGCGGAATTGCTGCGGACGATCGCTGGCGGCGATCTGCGGCCTCGCGAGGTTCATGTTGAAGGGCAAGGGGAGATCAAAACCCTCATTGACGCCTACCGGACGATGGCGGAGAACCTGCGCGCGCTGATCCTGGGCGCCAATACCAGCGCCGATGAGGTTGCCCAATCATTCGATCTATTGAAGGTAAATATGAGCGATATTGAAAAAGCCACGGAAGAGATCACCAATGGCGTCCAAGAGGTGGCTGCTCGTTCCCAGGCTGTGGCCGAAACAGCAGAGCGTTCGGTCGATGTGGTCACCCAGATCCAGGGAAACATCCATGCCATGATTCAAGAATTCGAAGAGACGCGGACCGTTTCCCGGGCAGCGGCCGAGTCGGCCCAGGGCGGCGCCCGCGTGATCGATCAGGTGACCGCGCACATGGAGCGCATCCGGAAAAAGTCCATGGAAACGGAAGAGACCGTCACTGCCCTGGGTGAACAGTCACAGAAGATCAGCCAGATCATTGAAACGATCACGGCGATCGCTAGCCAGACAAACCTGCTCGCCCTGAATGCGGCCATCGAGGCGGCGAGGGCGGGCGACCAGGGACGGGGGTTCGCCGTGGTGGCCGAAGAAGTGCGCAAACTGGCCGAGGAATCGGCTGCCGCCGCTGCTGAGATTCAGTCGATCGTCCAGCGCGTCTGTGAGGGAACGGAGGCATCGATCCGAGCCATCGCCGAGGAAGCGGAGACCGTCCGGGACGGTTCCCTTTTGATTGAAAAATCGGGCCAGGTCTTTGCGGAGGTTGAGCGGATATCCACACACGTCGCCAGCCATGTGGAAACCATCGCCGACCGGGCGACAGAATTGCGCAGCCAGAGCGAAGCGGTGTTGCGCCAGGTGGCCGATGTGAAAGAAAACATCGTTACGGTGACAGCCCATTCGCAGGTCATCGCCTCTGCCTCAGAGGAACAACTGGCCTCAGTACATGAAGGAACCGATTCGGCGTCCAGGTTAGATGTGATGGCGCAACGGCTCAAGACCTTGACCGGGCAATTTTCCCTTTGAAACCGAAGGGAACTGGTTATGTGACCGGAGAACCCGATCAGAGGGGGGAATGACCCAAAAATCGAATCAAAAACAGGATTCGACTTACGAAAATTCACCTCTCCGAAACATCTCTTGAAGAAGGGTCGTCGGTCCAGCGAATTTATCTTTGTTTTTGTTCTTGCAAGGATTGACATTTGCAAAATACGTAATAATATAAGGTTAGGTTAACTTTTGAAGAGGGTGTTTCGAACGTGAAGATCACAGACATTCGGATTCGCAAACTGTATGTGGACAGCAAGATAAAAGCAATCTTCTCTGTAACATTCGATAGCGCCTTTGTCGTCCATGACGTCAAGGTGGTGGAAGGACCCAATGGCCTGATCGTGGCCATGCCCAGCCGCAAGCGGCCAGATGGCAAATACTGCGACATTTTTCATCCCATCTCTGCTGACGCGCGCGAGGTCGTCTCTTCCGCTATCATGAGCGCCTACAATGAAGCGGTCGATCAAAGCAGTCAGGACGGGGTCACAGCTTGAGCGGATCCCAAAGGGCGGGGCGCCCTCCTTTCCTTCCGCACAGCGCACGAATCGTATGCACGGAACAAACAGTCTGAACCGTTGCCCGAATGGCAGCGGTTTTTTCTTTTACGGATCCATGCGTAAGAATTTGTTCGTGAGGCCTTGGATCAAAGGAGGGGGAGGCCAGGCGACGCCTTTCAGAAGGTCCATGGCTGCGTCGGCCCAGATCTCCAGGCCAGGGAGCAATCGCTGCCCTTCTTCAGCGGAGGCCGCAGCAGGATTGCCCAAATACCCGCCGGACGCGCCTTTCTCCCGCCATGTGCCGGAGGAATGCAGGTTGTCGATCGCCACCGGGGAAAGTTGCCGCGCCGCTTCCCGGTCAACCTGTTCCGGATGCAGGGCCAGCATGAGCGATGTTTCGACGCGACCGGCATGAATGTCCGGAATGGCATTGGGCGCCGGATCATGAGGTAAATGGAAAAACCAGTGGGCAAAGGGCTCGGCGACCCTGAGCGGATGGTTCTTTTCGACCGCTGCGATGGCGGCGTGGATAGCGGCGAGATGGGCCGGCGATCCATGGGGAGAGACGACGACGGCATAGCGAAACCCCCACCGGCTCACCGAAGACAGCAGTTCAACGACCAAGGGGAAAAAGACCTGTTCGGTCAGAGACAGGGTGCCGGGAAAATCAGCCGTTTCCCTGGCCACACCCAGGGGGATCAAGGGAAAGACATAGGGGCGGAGCGAAGACTGGCCTTCCAGTTTGACTGCTGACCGCCGGCATCCCTCGACGGCGCAATGGCAGTCGACTCCGATGGGGAGATGAGGGCCATGTTCTTCGAGCGGGACAATGGGCAAGAACAAGAGGCTCTTCTCCGGGTCGATCGAACCCAAGCTCGGCCAGGACATGGTGATGATCTCCATGAGCGGTCCTCCTTCGACGGTTCGTCAATCTCTTGAAAGCGCGTCACTGGTTTTCAAAGAAAACGGAGCAGAAGAAGCGGTACACTCGCTGCTAGCCTATGCGTATAAAGATAGAAATGGCTATACCCATCACATGAATTGTTCGTTGACGGATCGCTCCAGGAAAGGGCGAAAACACGATGACCGGCTACATGCTGATGTTTGTCCTCCTCTGCTGGGGCTTGTGGCCGATCATGGACAAGAAGTTCTTGACCGGCATCAATCCATGGTGGGGCATTTTCTGGGCCGAGCTATGTGGGCTGTTGTTTCTGCCGCTGTTGTACTGGATCGCGAAGAAGTACGGCGGTGATGTAGAGGGAGTGCCCGCGACGTTGGGATGGGGCTTTTTGAGTCGGTTGTTGGATCTGATGGGGCTTATGTTCTTCTATATTTTGTTGAGCAAAAATCCTGCCGGATGGACGATCATAACGGTATCCATGTACCCGTTAGTGACCCTTTTCTTTGGCATCCTCTTCTTTGGGGAGACATTGAACGGGCGGGTGCTGATGGGGAGCGCCTGTGTGCTCAGTGGGCTCATGTTGCTGATGCGACGATAGCCTGTTCGGTGGAACTTTCATCGCGCCGCCTGCGTCTTTTAGGCAGGGGGCGATTTTTCTGCCGTTTTAGGGTAGGGGGACATGCTGGTCTTACAGATCATGGGAAAGGGAATTTGTGTTTTAAGGGCGAAGTTACCTTTAATAATCCAAATCGAAACGGAGAGATTTGTTCAAAGATGCAAAGAAAACTGGTTGCTTCCTGTACGGCAGCATTGATTTTCGTCGGTTCCTGTCTTACCCCCGTCACCATGGCCGTCGCCTCACCCGGCGAAAGCGGCGCGCCGCCACTGAGCAAGGAAGCCTCAACGCAAGGGCTTCCTCTAGAAGCACCGCGAGAGCCTGCCATCAAACGGCTGCAGTTCCTCTCCCAGTTGGCCACAGCGCTGGGAATCCAGCCCCTCTTCCCGTCAAAGGCGTCCTTCGCCGATGTTTCGCCCGGTTCCCTCGACGGCGGCGCTGTGGAGGCGCTGAACTGTCTGGGCCTGCTGTCCAACCTATCGCCGGACCGGCTGGGCGCTTCCGAGCCCATGACCCGGCAGGACGCTGCGTTGCTTCTCTGGCGCGCCTTGGGAGACAGCCAAGAATTGTACCCTGGCGACCCCTTCACAGATGAAGAGGAGATCGCTGAAGACGCCCGCTCTGCCGCTCGTTTTGCCGCTGGCAAGGGCTGGTTGGCGGCAGGGGATGGCCGATTTCGCCCACAGGACGGAGTGACCCTTTCCGAGACGGAGCGCTTGATGGAGGCGCTGCGCCAGTTCCGGAAATACCAGGCCATGCAAGCCGTCGCCGTTACATCGAAGCGTCAAGTCGGCCTTCGTCCCGATGAGACGAAAGCCGTTGAAGTCCCGCCTGGCGCGCCGGCCCAGTGGACACCGGGCAACGGGGGCGCTATCGGGTTTACGCCTGTCTTCGGTATCGACGACCTCAAGCTGGGGCGGCTGTCCGGCGATGACGGGTTTACCCTGGGACCCCAGGCGCCGCAGGGCCTCGTCACTGTCAACGCCGGCCTCGCCGCGTACCCCTTGGAGGTGGACGCCTACAATGCATCCAAGGTAAAAACGGCGTCGCCGGCCGATCAAAAGGATGCCCCGGCCTTGTCTGCGCCGATCGCGAATACAGAGTATACCGTCCAGATCAGCCAACATGGGCCTGACCTCGCTTTTCAACAGCAAGAGACAAAACTCTACCCCGGACCCAAGGCAGGGTTGGCATCGCCCGAAGAGACCTGGACCGGCTTTCTCCGCCAGGAAGGCCGCGATGTGCTGATCGATCTGCAGCGGCTGCGCCCGGTGACTGGAGTTTCCCTGGAGTTTCAGCAAAACCTGCAACTGGGGATCCTGATGCCCCCGTACCTGCAAGGCGCCATCTCTCCCGACGGCGTCAATTGGTATTACCTGGGCGAGGTCCGTCATCGCCTGTCGCCTTCTGATGCGAAAGCGCAGCAACGTATCCTGGCCTTGCGATTTCCGGCCGTAAATGCGCGGTACATAAAACTCAGCTTCCCTGTCGACAACTGGGCCTTTGCGCGGCGTTTGACCGTCGAGAGCGCCCCGGCGGCGACGAAACCGGTGGTGCTGAGCCGCGATGAACGGGTGGTCAAGTCGGCCGACAATACCCTTCAGATTCCCGGCGTCAATGACATCCTGCTCATCTACACAGGAAACTACGGAAAAGCCGGGACATGGACGAGCGATGAGTTTCTCCCTATGGTTGCTTACCGCAAGGACCAGCGCCTTCAGGGGCGGATGTTCGATACGATGCTTTTCCTCCCCTATGAGGAGACGGGCAGTGTCAAGGACAAGTGGAGCGCCTATCTGGAGGATCTCTTTGCTCCCGGCGTCCAACTGAGCGCCCTGAATGACGCCGTGGCCCAAATGAACAATGTCCTGGGAACGACAGAAAAGGAAAAGGTCATCCTCACGTTGCCCTACCCCAACAGCCGGGAACACAACTTCGGCAGCCTGGAGAAAAAGGGACCGGTTCTCTCATTCGACGCCGCTCAAGTGGGCCGCGAGCAGGCGCTGGCGAACCGGTTGGCGGCGCAGAAGTGGTATTACGGGGAACTGGTCAACCGGTGGAATGCCGCCAAGTTCGACCATCTGGAACTGGCCGGGATCTACTGGTATGCCGAGACGATTGACGCCAATATCCCTGACGAAACGGAACTGGTGCAGGGGGCGGCCCGCCTCGTCCGCGCCGACAAGCGCGACTTCTACTGGATCCCTTTTTATGGCGCCAACGGTTATGAAAACTGGCGCTCCTACGGGTTCGAATATGTGCTGTTGCAACCGAACTACTACGCGGAAGACAGCAAGCCCGATGAGCGAATGGACCGGACGGCGGCGCTGACCCGCAAGTACCGGCTCGGCATGGAACTGGAGATCAGCGATCAGATCTTCTATTCGCCCAGCCACTACGACACCTTCTACAAACAGCTCAACAAGGCCCACCAACTCGGCGCCGACGGTTCCATGACGAATGCCTACTACGCCGCCTCGAAGACCCTGGTCCGTGTCTGCAACAGCAGCGATCCGAAGATCCGCGCCATCTATGACGACCTGTACCGCTGGATGCGGGGGAATTATCGGCCCAAATGACCGGGCAACACAAGCGTTGGATGTAGACAGGCGCGTTAGGCCGATCCGGCAAGACAGCGAAAACGAAAAAAGACAGGAAAAGCAAAGACCGCGATGATAGGCGAAGAGCCCGATCATCGCGGTCTGCGTTTTTACGGTCGATTTTACAACACGCCGATGGAATGAAGGAAGACGATGATCAGCAGGGCCGGCGTCACATAGCGGGCGATAAACCGGACGACAGCGACGACGCCGGCAATGCCGATGCGACCCTGGTTGGTCAACTCCTGCTGCCATTGGGCCTTGTCGATGACATGACCGGCGAAGAGGGCGATGAAGAGCCCCCCTAAAGGCAGCATGATGTTGGAGGAGACGAAATCATAGAAGTCAAAAAAGCTTTTGCCAAAGAGGGTGACACCGCCGAGCAGGCCTGCGCTGTCTGCCGAGAGTGACGCCGGGATGCCCAGCAGGACGATGACGACGGCGCAGAGGAGCACCGATGTTTTGCGGGAGAGACCCCGTTCTTCACTGAAGTAGGCCACAGGCACCTCGACAAGGGAGAGCATGGCCGTCGTGGCGGCGATGGAGGTTAATAAGAAAAAGGCGATCAACAGCGCGTTGCCGAAGGGCAGCTGGGAAAAGACGAGGGGGATGGTCATGAAGAGCAGCCCCGGACCGGCTCCCGGTTCCATGCCGAAGGCGAAGACCGTCGGGAAGATGGCGATGCCGGCCAGCATGGAGACCAGCGTGTCCGCCATAGCCACCTTGGCGGCTGTGCCGAGCAGGTTGTTGTCTTCCGTAAAGTAACTGCTGTAGGTGATCATGGTGCCCATGCCGAGGGAGAGTTTAAAGAAAGCCAGGCCCATAGCCGTCAGGATGACGGCCCCGCTCAACTGGTTGAAGTCCACATGGAAGAGGAACTTGAGCCCTTCCGACGCGCCGGGCAGGGTGATGGCGCGGATGTCGATGATGACGATGATGAGGAACAAGAGCGGCATCAATGTCTTGGTGATCTTTTCGATTCCTTTTTTGACGCCCATCGTCAGGATCAACGAGACGACGGCCATGACGATGACCTGCCAGAGAATCGGTGAGACAGGGTCGGTGACGACACTGCCGAACTGGGCTTTTGCCGAGTCGAGGGTGACGCCAGCGAAGTCGCCACGGAGCGCCTTGAACAGGTAGTAGTAGACCCAGCCGGCGACACAACTGTAAAAAAACATGATCAGACCCGAGGCGGCGACCCCCATGGTGCCGATGTGTTTCCAGGGAGAGCGTGGCTTCAATTGTTCAAAGGCGCCGATGGCGTTTTTGCGAGTCTTGCGACCGATGAAGAACTCACTGGCCATGACCGGCAAACCGACGAAGAGGATACAGAGGAAGTAGACGAGCAGGAAAGCGCCGCCGCCGTTCGCGCCGACGAGGTAAGGGAACTTCCATATATTCCCCAATCCGACGGCAGAACCGAGGGTGGCGAAGAATACAGCCAGGCCGGAAGAAAAGGTCTCACGGCTGTTGCGGGTCTGGTGCATGGGATCACCCCCTGAGTGTATTTGTGAAATAGGAAACAAGATAACTATTATTGTAATGTGAAAAAGGTGATTTCTCTGTTATTAAAAGATTGCGAAAATTTACGCGATAACAAGGATGTGGCTTTTGCCGGCGCCATGGAAGCCTAATGCTATTTTTCCCGGAATCGCAACGATGTTGCGCCCTTTTCAGCGCGATAAAGCCCCGGACTCCATCAAGAGTACGGGGCTTTTTGCGGCATCACGATATGTTGTTCACTCCGGCCAATTGCCGCCGGTCAGGTGATCGCGCAGGTCAAGGAGGACACCTTCTTTGCGAGGGCCTTCACTGGATGAGCCGATCGGTTCACCGGCCCTTGCCGAGGCAACACCGAGCGTCGACGACGGGGCCGTGGCGGCCGCCGACGCAGCCATTTTTGAGGCGGTCGGTTCCGTTTCCGGAGTGTCGCCGTCACGGAACTGCCCTTTGTTCATGGCGTAAATTTGCTTTTCCAGCCGCTCCACCCGATCGGCCATCTTAAAGACGCTTTCCGTGACCCGGTTGCCGAACCCCTTCATGGCCGGAGAGACGGCTTCATCAAAGAGCTTGACGGCGACCATCGTCTTCTGGGTGATTGACATCTCAACCACATTGCGCACCGTCGATTTGATCATCGACTCCAATTCGGGACGAAGTTGTTCCAGGTTGTCGCGGGCGATGGCGTCATCGATCAGACGCGACAGGATCTCGGGAATCGGTTCACCCTGCAAATCGGATTGGCCTTCAAGCCAGTGGAGTCGTTCCGGTGATAGTTCCAACGTGATCTTCTTTGATTTGGTCAATTGGAAAACCCCTCTCTTTGTCTCGTCCAGTCTCTTTCTCTTGGGTTTCCAGATACGTCGTGCCCTCGTTCCCATTTTACCGGAAACATTTTGGGATTGTCGAGGGAGGTCGCGCCGCCTGTGACTTCGATTCTTGCTCCATTACGGAAAGTATAACAAATAATTAACTTTCACAACAGGTGGTGTTGTTTTTCACATTCGCAAGTCCTTTTTTATTGATTATTCAGGCGATGGATTCGGTGAGGGATTCCCTGTCCGACAGGCGACGCGTTTCAATGATTTGAAGGGCATGTCGCCTTCCGCTTCGGGGAAAAGCTACTGTAGGGTGAAAGGCATGGTCGAAGAGAACAAACAGAGCTTTTGGAACACCTTCCTCTACAAACACCGCAAGGACGAACTGCCTCCGCCCGATGACCGCTCCGGGAAGGTCGAGCGGGCCTTGCCGGCCTCCCTGGAGGCGACGAAGGACGCATTGAAACAAGCCCTCGGCGAGCCCAAGGATCTCTTTTTTCGCCCCATCGAGAATCCGGCGCTGGGTCGCAAATTTCTCCTGGCCGCCATTGAGGGTCTCATCGACAAAAAAGAATTGGCCCTCCATGTGATTGAGCCCTTGCAGAACGCGCCGCCCCAGGACGAGTCGTCCGATATTTTTGAGGCGCTTGGAGAGACGGTCATCTCTGTCCCCAACTGGCAGAAGATCAAAACGCTCGATCAGGCCAAAAGCCAGTTGCTTGACGGCAACACGCTGCTCTTTGCCGAAGGATTGTCTTCCGGAATCGTCATCTTCAACCACCAGTACGAACACCGGACTGTCGGCGAGCCGATCACGGAGCAGGTGATTCGCGGGCCCATTGAGGGCTTTGTCGAGGCCCTTCGCGTCAACACGGCGTTGCTGCGCAAGCACATCAAAGACGAGCGATTGCGTTTTGAATCGATGACCATCGGCCGGCGGAGCAAGACAAAGGCGGTCGTCGCCTATGTGGAGGGGATCGCCTATCCCCCCCGGATCGACGCTGTCAAGGAGGACTTGAAAAGCCTTGACATCGACGTGGTCCATGATGTGGCCGAACTGTCGCTGCTGTTACAGAAGCGATCCTTCAACATTTTTCCGCTCAGCCTGACGAGTGAGCGCACTGACCGGGTGACGGCCGCTTTGATGGAAGGGCGCATCGCCGTCTTCATCGACAACTCGCCATCGGCCATGGTGGTGCCGGCCATCTTCATCGATTTCTGGCGCACCCCGGAGGATTACTACTATTCGCCCCTTTTGGCCACCTTTTTCCGCATTTTGCGCATGATCGTCGGCAACCACCTGACCATGATGCTGCCGGCCTTATACATCTCCTTCACCGAGTTTCCCACGGGGATTATCGGTTCCCAGTTGATCATGAACATGGCCGCTTCCCGGGAGGGGATCGCCTTCCCCCCAACGGTGGAGGTGCTGCTCATGTTGCTCATGCTTGACATCATCCTGGAAGCGAGCCAGCGACTGCCGCGCATCGTCGGCGGCGCCGTCACGATCGTGGGTGGTCTGATCCTGGGACAGGCGGCTGTCCAGTCAAAACTGGCCTCCAATATCATCGTTATCATCGTGGCTGTGACGGCGATCACCAACCTGACCGTGTCCAATCTATCGATGCTTCAGGCCATGCGGCTCTTGAAATACTATTTCATGATTTGGGCTGCCTTCTTTGGTGTGGTCGGTGTCGTCTTTGCCGCGACCACCGTGCTGGCCTATGTGGGATCCTTAAAATCCTATGGCGTTCCCTATCTGAGCCAGATGTCGGCCATCCATCTCCGGGACCTTACCGATACGATCTACCTCTTTTCGCCCAAGTGGCGGACAAACCGTCCACGAACCTTTAAGGCTGAGGATGGACAACACTGGGATACCCAGTCGATGAAATACAACGAAGACAGCATGGACGATATTTGACCGGTTTTGGCGAAGGTATGACCGGCGCCAGATCAGCCGCTTGGAGAGGGTACTGTGTACAAAGAAGAGATCTCCATGATCCAGATCGGACTCTTGATGGGCTCCTTTTTTGTCTCCGGGGCCGGTCTCTACTACCATGGCTTTTTGCTGCACAGCGTCACCTACAATCCCTGGCTGCCTCTCCTGTCCGGCGGGCTGTTGTCGTTGCTGCCCTCCGCTCTGGCGTGGTACTTTTGCGCCCGTTTCCCGCGAGACAACATCGTCGGGGTTGCTCAAAAGCTGGCAGGACGCTGGCTTGGCGTCGTCATCACGCTGCCGCTGGTCCTGTTTCATTGGGCCCTGCCCCTTCCCGTCTTCCGGATCGCTGCCGAACTGCTCGTGGATGTGCATCTCAACCAGACGGCGCCGGTCGTCCTGTCCACCATCCTGCTGGCCATCGCCTGTTGGATCGCTCTCATGGGCACCGAAGTGGTGACGCGGACCAACGACGAGCACCTGGTGATCATCTTTCCGTTGACGGTGGTCATGTTTTATCTCTCCATCGCCGATATTCGCCTGGAACTGGTCCTTCCGGTGAACCAGTTTGATTTTTCCTACTGGGGCCGCCTCGATTTTTACGCTTCGCTGATGGTCTTTTTTGGCTTTAGCCTGCCCCTGTTCCTCAATGACTCCTTGGGGCATAGCAAGAAGATGTATTGGGTGATTCTCACCGTCACGATCGTCGGAATCCTCTACCTGCTGCTCACCCTTTTTTTGATCCTGGGGACGCTGGGGATGGAGATGGCCTCCAGCTTTGAGCAGCCCTTGAAAGTGAAGATGACCACCTTGCGCCAGATGGTCTTTTTTCAACGGGTCGACATCTTCTTGGTCCTTCTCTGGATGTTTCCCACGACGACGGCGATGGCGGCGATGATTGTCACCGGCGCGCGCGCGGTCGGACAGTGGTTAAACCTGACCAACTATCATCCCGTTATCTATGTGTATTTTGTGGTCGCCTTTTTGCTCCGGTCTTGGTTCGAAGCCTTTCAACAATCCACCCAGTTTCTCCGCTGGCTCGGTCCCCTCTGGGGGATCTTTATGATCGGCACAGTGGGGATTCTGTTGCTTCTGGCCCGCTTCCGCCGGAAAAAAACTGCGGCCTCTCGCGGAACCGGAGGGGATTGTCATGGGTAAGCGCAAAGACATCCGGGCATTGACATTCTTATTGCTTGTTTTCGGGGCGCTGTTGACGGGTTGCCAGGATAAGATGCCCATTGAACGGCGCGCCTTGGTCATGAATATCGGCTTCGATCTCGGTGAAAAAAAAGCGTTAGCATTGATCCCGGACATCCACAATCCCAAACAGTCGGAGTCCAACACCCAGCCCGCCCCCGACAAAACAGCCGGGCCGCCGACGGTGGCGCCACGCCTGGAGGGCGAGACCATTGATGATTGCGTGGAGCATTCGAAAACCGTCTTGCCTCGCCAGTTGGACTTTGGCTTGTCGGGGACGATTGTCATCCGAGAACGAGCCGCCCGGGAAGGTATCTTCCCATTTTTGTCTTGGAGCATGTTTCAGGCGTCGGTCCGGCACAACGCTTACGTTTTTGTGTCGGAAACAGACCTGCAGACCTTGTTTTCCGGCAAAACCATCACCCTGGAGGGGACGCAAGGGGGGAACATCCTGGTCAGTCAATTGAACGCCGAGACGCGATCACCGGCGATCGCGCGGACCTTTCTCTGGGACGCCTACCGGACCTATCTGGACAAGACCGGCTGTATCACCGTCCCTTACATCCGGGGGGAAGAGGGAAAGATCCGGTACATTGGCACGGCGATCTTCCACCATGACAAGATGGTCGGCGCCCTGAACGTGCCGGAAACAGCGTTGATGACGACGATCCGGGAAGAACGGGTCCCCTTCCTCTACACTTTCCGCTTTCACGCCCCCGGCGGGAGCGAGGGAGGGAGGGATCCGCAGATGAAAGGACAGATGAATGCCCGTGACGACAAGGTCGGCGATGTAACCGTCCGGATTCAGCAGGTGAAGAGTTCCTACCGTGTGCGCCGCGAAGGCCCTGGCCAGTATGCGGCGACGATCCGCGTCGATATGACGGGGATGCTCTCAGACGCCAACCCGCCGCAAGTTCGTTATACCATGGAGGATTTTGACGCCATGGGGGTTCAGGGGAGCCGATCGCTTGTCGATGACATGGATCGCATGCTGAAAAAAACGCAACAGATGCGGTCTGATGTGCTGCAGATCGGTCGCTTTGTCCGGCCGATCAACATCGAAGAGTGGCGAGCCTTGGACTGGCATGATGTCTTTCCCACGGTTCCGGTGACCTTCGAGGTAACGCTCCGGGTGGTTGGGGCGACACGATGACCGGCGGCGTACAGCGCGCGGCTCCCCTTGTTTGGCATGGCTTTTGCATGGTGGAGAAATTGTGGAATGCGCTCACCGGCTCAGACAGGCGCCCAGGAGCACGATGGCGGCGAGGGCGTGACCGGGACGACCGCCCGCTTGATCCATTCGCCAAGCGATCGCTTGTTGGAGGATACGAAGGGCCGGCGGCAGGGAGAATAACAGGTAGAGCGGTGGAAAGCCAAAGAAGTAGGGTAGGGGGAGCAACGCCGCTGACAGGGCGAGGACATTGCGGATAAAGCGGCGCGCTTTGGCCAAGGAAAGAGACGGCAGGGTTCGCAGGCGCGCCCGGTCGCCTTCCAGGTCCTGCTCGTCGCTGATGATCCGTGTGGCCACGTGCAGCACGCCGACCGCCTCGGCCAATAGAAACAGGCGGGACGAGAGATCGCCCGGCGCTCCCGCCGAACCGAGGACAAAGGCCGAGAAGACGAAGGCGAAGACCGAGAGGCCCCGTCCGATCCAGTGGCGCTCTGTGAGCCGGTGCAACGGCGGGATCGCCGCGAAGGTTGCCATCGCCGCCAGCGCCATCGCGCCCGTCCGGTCATGCAGGAACGATGCGAGCGCGACAGCTGCGATCAGGCAAATCACGCCGTAGGCGCGGACCGCTTTGACAGTGATTCTCCCGGCCGGCAAAGGACGTTCGGGGTGGTTGATCCGATCCTCCGGCAGATCTTCGATGTCGTCAAAGGCATAGACGCCAGCGGTAAAGATCATGCCGGACAAACCGGCCAAAAGGAGAGAGTGGGCCGAACCGCCTTCGATGAATCCGGCGGCGGCGGCGGTGACGCCGTAGCGCAGGGCGATAGGGGGGCGGCTCAAAATCCAAAAATCGATCCAATGCATCAGCAATCTCCTTTAATCTTCTTTCATAACCAATAGCCTGCCCTTTGTTGACACTGTTTTTTCGCCTCTGCTAAGATATAGAAGCCACAGGGCGGGCGATCCAAAACTTCAATGAAGAAGGAGACGCCGCCGTGCTGGAAAAACTGTTTCACCTGAGAGCCAAAGGAACCGACGTCGCCACGGAAATCACCGCCGGGATCACCACTTTCATGACCATGGCCTACATCCTGGCCGTCAACCCGGGGATTCTCTCATCGACGGGGATGAGCAAAGACGCCGTCTTTTTCGCCACCTGTCTCGGCGCAGGGCTGGTCACCATCGCCATGGGCCTCTATGTCAACTTTCCCGTCGCCCTGGCGCCGGGCATGGGCCTCAACGCCTACTTCGCTGTCGTCGCCTCCCAACGGGGCGGCATCCCTTGGGATGTGGCCCTCGGGGCGGTCTTCATCTCGGGCCTGATCTTCATCGTGCTCACAGTCACCCAGGTGCGCCAACTGCTGATCGAAGCGGTGCCCACATCGTTGAAAAAGGCGATCACCGTCGGCATCGGGCTTTTCATCACCATCATCGGGTTGAAGCTGTCCCACCTGACTGTCGCCAGCCTCCACCTGGGGCCGTCGCTGGGCAATGTGACCGGCACGGGCGGCTATGGACAGTTGCTCTACTTTGAGTGGGACCTGACCATCGGCAGCTTTTTGAAACCGGACACCATGCTGGCCCTCTTCGGCCTGATCGTGACGACCGTCCTCATGGCCTTGCGGGTGCGGGGCGCGCTGCTGATCGGCATCGTCACGACGACCCTGCTGGGGATCCCCATGGGCGTCACCCCGATCGCTGACTTTTCCTTCACCTGGCCCGCCTTCAATGACCTCGCCGTCGGGTCATTGAACCTTCGCGGCGCCTTGGAACTGGGGCTCGTCTCTGTTGTGCTGACATTTACCTTCGTCGAACTCTTCGACACCTTCGGCACCCTCGTCGGCACCGCCGGGCGGGCGGGGCTGCTCGATGAAAAAGGGCGTTCCCCCCAGATCGGCAAAGCCATGCTTGTCGACGCCGCCGGCGTCAGCCTCGGCGCCTTCCTCGGCACCTCGACGATCACCGCTTACGTCGAATCGGCCGCTGGCATCGGCGAAGGCGGGCGGACCGGCCTGACATCGGTGACGACGGGCGCCCTCTTCTTGCTCGCTCTCGTCCTGGCGCCCTTCTTCCGCCTCATCCCTGACGCCGCCACCGCGCCGGCCCTCATCGTCGTCGGCGTCCTCATGATCGGCGCCGTCCGCGACATCGACTTTGACGATTTCACCGACGCCTTGCCCGCCTTTCTCACCTTCACCCTCATGCCCTTCACCTACAACATCGCCAACGGCATCGCCGCTGGCATCGTCTTCTACACCCTCCTCAAAACCGTCACCGGCAAAGCCCGCCAGGTCCACTGGCTCCTGTACCTGCTGACCCTACTGGTCATCTGGCGGTATGTGATGTTAGGGGGGCACTGAAGAGGCATTGAATTGGCGATAGGGCAGGGCAAATTCGATGTCGATGTATTAGCAGACTGTGGCAGACTGTGATGGTAGGAATATGGGGACTGGTTTTTGTTTTCAGGCGGGGTTAGGGTGGAGGGGAATAATATCGCGGGAGTTGGGATGAACGTATGGGGCAAATGGGAACATCACTTTGAAACGTCAGGGGTGGCTAGGGACGGGAGCGGTTTGAGCGGAGCGGCGAAAAAGCGAGCGCAGGCGGTGGAGCGTCAAGGGCGCCATGGTTCACATGCAGAAAAGCCCAGAGGTTTGGCGCCCAGCGGAACCGCCGAAGCGAGCCGCCGCGCAGCTCTAAGCGACCGGCCCTAGCCGCCCCGTGACGAAGCGACAGCGGTCCAAATAATAGTCCAAACCCATCTGCAAATATATCGACTAACGCCCCAAAACAGGGGCGCAACATAGGGAGGATACCAATGAGCCAGCTTAACGACAAACCCCTTGTCGGCATCATCATGGGCAGCGACTCCGACCTGAAGGTCATGAAAGACGCCGTCGAAGCCCTGGAAGAATTCGGCGTCAAGTCCGAGATGATCGTCGCCTCCGCCCACCGCACGCCCGACCGCGCCGCCCGCTACGCCCAAACCGCCGAGGAGCGCGGCATCGAAGTGCTCATCGCCGGCGCCGGCATGGCGGCCCACCTGCCCGGCGTCATCGCCGCCTTCACCGTCCTGCCTGTCATCGGCGTTCCCCTGCAATCGGGCGCGCTCCGCGGCTGGGACAGCCTGCTCGCCATCGCCCAGATGCCGCCCGGCGTCCCTGTAGCGACGGTGGCTGTCGACGGCGCGAAAAACGCCGGTTTGCTGGCCATCCAGATCCTCGGCGGCAAGCATCCCCAATTGCGGGAGAAGTTCAAAGCCTACAAGGAGAAAATGGTCCGCCAGGTTGAAAAGAAAGATGCAAATTTGGGGGAGCCGAGACCGGTTTTTTAGGGTATAATAGAAGTTGGGTCTAATCAATTCTTATTCAAAACTTGAGGGAAGTGCAGCTCAGGGTTCCGCGTCAACGGTCTGGACCGAGCGCTGCAAAAAGGGGTTAACGTGACGATGTTCACCCTTTTTACACCGGAGGGAGAAAAGCCCAGGCGGATAGGTTCCTTGCATTGGCAAGGCGGGAATCTATCTGCCCGGGCTTTGCTTTTTGCAAAAAACTCAGCGACATTCACGCACGAACCGTCCTCACCCGATGAGGGACGGCGCAGAAATCAGGGAGGGGTATAGGGATGATCGAACGTTACACACTCAAAGACATGGGGGCCATCTGGGCCGACGAAAACCGCTTTCGCAAATGGCTCGATGTGGAAGTAGCTGCCTGCGAAGCCCTGGCTGTTCTGGGCAAGATTCCCCAGGAGGCTTTCGAAGCCATCCGCGACAAGGCTGACTTCAATGTCCAGCGCATCCTGGAGATCGAAGAAGTGACCAAACACGACGTGCTGGCCTTCCTCACCTGTGTCGCCGAATATGTCGGTGAGGAATCGAAATACATCCACATGGGCATGACCTCTTCCGACGTGTTGGACACCTCCTTGTCCTTGCAGATGCGCGAGGCTGGGGAGATCATCCTCCAAAAGCTGAAAAAACTGCGTGAAGTCATCGGCGAGCGGGCCAAGGAACACAAATACACCGTCATGGTCGGCCGCACCCACGGCATCCACGCTGAGCCCGTCACTTTTGGCCTCAAACTCGCCCTCTGGTACGACGAAGTCAACCGCTGCATCAAGCGCATGAACCACGCCATCGAGACGATCAGCGTCGGCGCCATCTCCGGCGCTGTGGGCACCTTCGCCCAGATCGATCCCTTCGTGGAGGAATACGCCTGCCGCAAGCTGGGCCTTCGTCCCGCCCCCATCTCCACCCAGGTCATCCAGCGGGACCGCCATGCCGAGTACATGACCACCCTGGCGGTCATCGGTTCGTCGCTGGACAAGTTCGCTACAGAACTGCGGAACCTGCAGCGCACCGACATCCATGAGGTGGAAGAGGCCTTCTCCAAGGGCCAAAAAGGTTCCTCCGCCATGCCCCACAAGAAAAACCCGATCACCTCGGAGCGTGTCGCCGGCCTGGCCCGGGTGCTGCGCGGCAATGCCCTAGCCGCCATGGAAAACGTCGCCCTCTGGCATGAGCGCGACATCACCCACTCCTCGGTGGAACGGGTCATCGTTCCCGATTCGACGATCCTCCTCGACTACATGCTGGCCAAGATGATCGACATCGTCGCCAACCTGAACGTCTACCCCGAAACGATGCAAGAGAATCTGGAAAAAACCCTCGGCCTTGTCAACAGCCAGCGGGTGATGCTCGCCCTCGTCGACAAGGGAGCCCTGCGCGAGACGGCCTACCACTGGGTCCAGCGCAACGCCCTCAAGGCCTGGGAAATCAAGCGGCCCTTCAAGGAACTGGTCCTCGAAGACAGCGAGATCATGGAAAAACTGAGCCCTGCCGAAGTGGAAGGTCTCTTCGATTACGACTACCACATCAAGCACGTAGACACCCTCTTTAAACGGGTCGGCCTGTAAGCTGCCAACCGGTTTCAACAAAAACGAAAACGACAAAAAGACGGGAACGACAAGTGACATAGATGCCGTAGGAGCGTAGAAAGGGGAGTCCATCCATGCCAGCCGTAAGCAAACTGGAACAGATCTACGAGGGAAAAGCGAAAAAGGTCTTCCGGACCGAAAACCCCGATATCTACTGGATCGAGTACAAGGACTCGGCGACCGCCTTTAACGGCGAAAAGAAAGCGGAGATCGAAAACAAGGGCGTCCTCAACAACCGCATTTCGGCCCTCTTCTTTCAGTACCTGGCCCAACAAGGCGTTCCGTCCCACTTTGTCGAGTTGATCAACGACCGGGAGATGCTCGTCAAGTCCCTGCAGATCATCCCCGTAGAAGTGGTCGCCCGCAACACCGTCGCCGGTTCTCTGGCCAAGCGGGTCGGTCAGCCTGAAGGAACGCCGCTGGCCAAACCGGTCCTCGAGTTTTACTACAAGGACGACGCCCTCGGCGACCCCATGATCAACGAGTATCATATCGCCGCCATGGAATGGGCCACACCGGCGCAGATGGATGCCGTCAAAGCCATCGCCCTCAAGGTTAACGACATCCTCAAGGAATTCCTTGCCGGTTTGAACATTGACCTTGTCGACTTCAAACTCGAGTTTGGCCTCCATAACGGCGAGGTGCTCCTGGGCGATGAGATCTCGCCGGACACGTGCCGCTTCTGGGACAGCCGCACGAAAGAAAAGCTGGACAAGGACCGCTTCCGCCGCGACTTGGGCGGTCTGGAAGAGGCCTACCAGGAGATCCTCCGTCGCCTGGAGAGCAAACTGAAGGGGTAACCCATGGTTAAAGCAAAGGTCATCATCACTGTGAAAACCGGCTTTCGCGATCCCCAGCGGGAGGCGCTCGAACAGCGCCTCCGGAAGGGCGGCGAAGGGTCGAACCCTCGAGCCGCATCGAGCCCCTTATTCACGCGAAACGGCTCCGGTCTTCCGGCAGCGCCGGCCATCCCGGTCGTGCCCGCCGGTCTCCGGACCGGTCGCTATGTGGAGTTTCTCGTCGATACAGACGATATGGAAGCGGCGCGGCGACAGGCGGAGGAATTCTGCCGCCAGCGGTTGTTGAACGAGGTATTGGAAGCCTTCACCTGTGAGATCGAACCCTTATCAAACTAAAACCACCGGCGGGAGGCCTATCATGTCATACGAATGCCCCCACACGCTTCCGTGGGACAAGATGGAGGAAGAGTGTGGCGTTCTCGGAATCTACGGGCCCGGCAAAGACGTGGCCCGGCTGGCCTACTTCGGCCTCTTCGCCCTGCAGCATCGCGGGCAGGAGAGCGCCGGCATCGCCGTAGGCGACGATCGGGAGATCGTTTTCCACAAAGGCATGGGCTTAGTCACGGAAGCCTTTGATGAGCGCAAGCTGAAAGAAATGCAGGGCAATGTTGCTGTCGGTCATGTGCGCTATTCGACGACCGGTTCGAGTCTGCTCGCCAACGCCCAGCCGCTGATCTTCCGGTACAGCAAGGGCATGATGGCGGTGGCCCACAACGGCAACTTGACCAACGCGGCGGAGATGCGCCACAACCTGGCCGTCACCGGCGCCATCTTCCAGACCACGACCGACACCGAGGTGGTCGTCAACCTGCTGGCCCGTTACGGCCAATCGTCCCTGGAAGAAGCCTTGATCAAGACGATGATCGACATCAAAGGCTCCTACTCGCTGCTGGTGATGACGGAGAAGCGGCTCCTGGCCGTCCGCGACCCCCATGGCGTTCGCCCCCTCTGCATCGGCCGGCTCGGTGACGCCTATGTGGTCGCCTCCGAGTCCTGCGCCCTCGACACCCTGGGCGCCACCTTCCTCCGCGACGTCGAACCGGGCGAGATCATCTCCATCGACGAAAACGGCCTGGTCTCCCTGAAGGCGCTGACCAAGCCGCGCCGGGCCGCCTGTATCTTTGAATACATCTACTTCGCCCGCCCGGACTCGGTCATCGATGGCATCAGCGTCAACCAAGCCCGCCGGGCCATGGGTCGCCAACTGGCCCGGGAGTGCAAGATCGACGCCGACATCGTCATCGGTGTTCCTGACTCGGGCACAGCCGCCGCCATGGGCTACTCCCTGGAATCGGGCATCCCCTTTGACCAGGGCTTGATGAAGAACCGTTATGTAGGCCGCACCTTTATCCAACCCACCCAGGAGATCCGGGCCCAATCGGTGCGCCTCAAGCTGAACGCCGTCGCCAAGGCGGTGGAAGGCAAGCGGGTCATCATGATCGACGACTCCATCGTCCGCGGCACCACCAGCGGCAAGATCGTCCAGATGCTGCGCGCCGCCGGGGCGAAAGAGGTGCACATGCTCGTCTCGTCGCCGCCGATCACCCACCCCTGCTACTACGGCATCGACACATCGGTGCGGAAGGAACTGGTGGCGGCGACCAAGACGCTCGAAGAGATCCGCCAGATGATCGGCGCTGAAAGCCTCCATTACCTCTCCCATGAGGGACTCTTGCGGGCCATGACGGAACAGAACCCCGACATCGCCGAAGACAACTATTGCATGGCCTGTTTCTGCGGCAGTTATCCCATCGAAATCCCCATCGGTTTGGACAAGTACGCCATGGAAGGCTGCGGCTGCTAGGAGGTACCTATGACGGAGCAACAAAAACAGGCAGGCCTGACCTACGCCCAGGCGGGCGTCGACATCACCGCCGGCAACCGGGCCGTCGAACTGATGAAGGGCCAAGTCCGAAGCACCTTTCGGCCGGAAGTGCTCACCGATATCGGCGGTTTTGGCGGCCTTTTCGCCCTCAACGCCCGCAAGTATGAAGAGCCGGTTCTCGTCTCTGGCACCGACGGTGTCGGCACCAAACTGCGCGTGGCCATGATGCTCGATCGTCATGACACGATCGGCATCGACTGTGTGGCCATGTGCGCCAACGACATCCTCGTTCAGGGCGCTGAACCGCTCTTCTTCCTCGACTACCTGGCCGTCGGCAAACTGGTCCCCGAAAAGGTGGCAGCCATCGTCTCCGGCGTCGCCGAGGGCTGCCGCCAGGCCGGCTGCGCCCTTATCGGCGGCGAGACGGCTGAGATGCCCGGCTTTTACGCCGAAGAGGATTATGATGTGGCCGGCTTTTGCGTCGGCGTCGCCGATCGCAAGAAGCTGATCGACGGCTCTGCCATCTGCCCCGGCGACGTGATGCTGGCCATTCCCTCATCGGGCCTGCACAGCAACGGTTACTCACTGGCCCGCAAGGTCTTTTTCGACCACGCCGGCCATAGCGTCGACACCTTCCTGCCCGAACTGGGAAAAACCGTCGGCGAGGAACTGCTGACGCCGACGCGCATCTATGTCAAGCCTGTCCTCGCCCTGTTGGAGAAAGTGGCGGTCAAAGGCATGGCCCACATCACCGGCGGCGGCCTGACGGAAAACATCCCCCGCGTCCTGCCGGCAGGAACCCAGGCGGCCATCGAACTGGGAAGCTGGCCCGTGCCGCCCGTCTTCACCGCCCTTCAGGCGAAGGGCCATGTGGCCGGTGCCGAGATGCTGCGCACCTTCAACTGCGGCGTCGGCTTTATTCTCGTCCTTTCCCCGGAAGAGGCCGACCAGGCGGCAGATATCCTGGCGGCGTTGGGGGAAACCTGCTATCGTATCGGTGTGATCGAAGCGAACGCTCAAGGCGCTGACGCGGCGCCTGAGGTTGTCTACAGCGGTGTCATGGAGTGGGAACGGGGGAAGAGCGAATGACGCTGAAGCTCGGCGTCCTCGCCTCAGGCCGCGGGTCCAACCTGCAAGCCGTCCTCGACGCCATCGACGCCGGACGCCTTGACGCCCAGGTGGTCATGGTCATCTCCAACCGCCAGGATGCCCTGGCGCTGGAACGGGCGGCGACGCGGGGGATCCCGGCCATCCACCTGCCGCCCTCCGAATACCCCCAGCGGACCGATTATGACCGCAAGGCGGCGGAACTGCTGAAAGGCGTTGGCGCCGACGCCCTGCTGCTGGCCGGCTACCTGCGGCTGATCACGTCAGAACTGCTCGAGGCCTTTCCCCAACGGATCATCAACATCCATCCGGCCCTGTTGCCGGCCTTTCCCGGCCTGCACGTTCATCGCCAGGCCATCGACTATGGCGTGCGCTTCTCCGGCTGCACCGTTCACTTTGTCGACGAAGGGCTCGACTCGGGTCCGATCATCCTCCAAGCGGTTGTCCCCGTCCAGCAAGACGACAACGAGGACACCCTGGCCGCCCGTATTCTAAAGGAAGAGCATCGCATCCTGCCCGAGGCCTTGCAACTGATGGCTGAAGGCCGCTTGCGGATCGAGGGCCGGCGCGTCCTCATCCAGTGAGCACGGAACCGAAACAAGGGAGGTACACCATGAATCGTCGTGCCCTCATCAGCGTCTCTGACAAGACCGGCGTCGTGGAATTCGCCCGGGGCTTGGCGGAGCTCGGCTTTGAAATCGTCTCCACCGGCGGTACATACAAGACAATCAAGGCCGCCGGCGTTCCTGTCACCTATGTCACCGAGATTACCGGCTTTCCCGAGATCCTTGACGGCCGCGTTAAAACGCTCCATCCCAAGGTTCACGGCGGCATCCTGGCTCGTCGGACGCCGGAACACCTGGCCCAGTTGGAAACCCACGCCATCGTGCCCATCGACGTGGTCGCCGTTAACCTCTATCCCTTCCGCGAGACCATCGCCAAACCGGGCGTGACCCGGGAAGAGGCCGTCGAAAACATCGATATCGGCGGACCGGCCATGGTTCGGGCTTCAGCGAAAAACCACGAATCTGTGGCCATCGTTGTCAACCCGGCCCGTTACGCCGTCGTGCTGGCAGAACTGCAAGAAAAGGGCGCTGTTTCCGATGCCACCCGCCGCGCGTTGGCGCAGGAGGCCTTCGCCCACACCGCCGAGTATGACGCCGCCATCGCCGCCTACCTGGCTGCTGGAGAAGGCGATCCCTTCGCCGGCATCTTCGCCCCCGGCAAGGTGGAAAAAGTGCAGGACCTGCGCTACGGCGAGAACCCCCACCAGAAGGCCGCCTTCTACCGCGAAAGGGGCTATCAAGGCGCCGGCGCCGGAACGGCGAAGCAACTCTGGGGCAAGGAACTGTCCTTCAACAACCTTCTCGACCTGAACGCCGCCCTGGAACTGGTTCGTGAATTCGACCGTCCCGCCGCCGCCATCATCAAGCACAACAACCCTTGCGGCGTCGCCGTCGCGGCCACATTAAAAGAAGCCTATGGAAAAGCCTTTGCCGTTGATCCCGTCTCCGCCTATGGCGGCATCATCGCCTTCAACGGCGCTGTCGATGCCGATACGGCCGCCGAGGTCGTCAAAACCTTCATGGAAGCGATCATCGCACCCTCCTTTGATGAAGCGGCGTTGGCGATTCTCCAGCAGAAAAAAGGCCTGCGCATCATGGAAGTGGGCCCCCTCGCCAGCGCGCCAGCCACGGCGGATGTGAAAAAGATCCGCGGCGGATACCTTGTTCAGGAGGCCGATCTGGGCGTTGTCACGGCCGAACAACTCCAAATCGTCACCGAACGGGCGCCTGAAGCAGGGGAACAGGCCGACCTGCTCTTTGCCTGGAAAGTGGTCAAGCATGTCAAGTCCAACGCCATCGTCATCGCCAAAGACGGCGTAGCCGTCGGCATCGGCGCCGGACAGATGAACCGCGTCGGCTCCGCTCAGATCGCGCTGGAACAGGCCAAAGCTTCCCAAGCCCTTGGCGGGGAAGGCTCTGCCGCCGAAGGCGCTGTCCTCGCTTCCGATGCCTTTCTGCCCTTTAAAGACACGGTGGACACGGCGGCCCAGTTCGGGATCCGCGCCGTCATCCAGCCGGGCGGTTCGGTCCGTGACGCCGAATCGATCGAAGCCTGCAACCGTCTCGGCGTCGCCATGGTCTTCACCGGAATGCGCCACTTCAAACACTAAGGGGGTAGGAAGGTGAAACCGATGAAAGCCAGCGGATTGAAAGTCCTTGTCGTCGGCGGCGGCGGCCGGGAGCACGCCCTCGTCTGGAAACTGAAACAGAGCCCCCGCGTCGCTGAGGTTTACTGCGCTCCCGGCAACGCCGGCATCGCTCAAATCGCTCACTGCGTTGACATCAAAGCCGACGATGTCACCGCGCTGCTCACGTTCGCCTGGGAGAAGCGCATCGACCTGACCGTTGTGGGACCGGAAGCGCCCCTGTCCGCCGGGATCGTCGATGTCTTCAACGACCATGACATGGCCATCTTCGGCCCCTCGAAAAAAGCGGCCGAGATCGAGGGCTCCAAAGCCTTTGCTAAGGATCTCATGCAAAAGTACGCCATTCCGACGGCCGCCTATGGCGTCTTTACCGAGATCGAACCGGCGCTGAGATTCATCGACGAACTGGCTGCCAACGGCCCGTCTGGCGCCGGTTGTCCCTGTGTCGTCAAAGCTGACGGTCTGGCTGCCGGCAAGGGCGTCATCGTCGCCGCTGATGTGGAGGAGGCGAAGGACGCCGTCCGATCCATGTTGGAGGGCAACGCCTTCGGCGACGCCGGCCGCCGTGTCGTCATCGAGGAATACCTGGAAGGCGAGGAAGTGAGCATCCTCGCCTTCACCGATGGCGATCATGTGATCCCCATGGTGTCGGCCCAGGACCATAAGCGCATCTTTGACGGTGATCAGGGACCGAATACAGGCGGCATGGGCGCCTACTCACCGGCGCCGGTCTACACGGAGGAACTGGCCCGTGAGGTCGAGAAGACCGTCCTGTTGCCCACCGTCCAGGCCATGAAAGCGGAAGGTCGCCCCTACTGTGGCGTCCTCTACGCTGGCTTGATGATCACCGCCCAAGGGCCGAAGGTGCTCGAATACAACGCTCGGTTCGGCGATCCCGAGACCCAACCGGTGCTCATGCGCATGCAGACCGACCTGGTCGATGTGATCGAATCCATCCTGGAAAAGCGCCTGAGCCAGCAAAGCGTTGACTGGCGCAGCGACGCCACCGTCTGTGTCGTCATGGCCGCCGGCGGCTACCCCGGTGACATTGAAAAAGGCAAAGCCATCGCCGGGCTCGGTGATGCGCTCCCCAGTGTCGAGGTCTTCCATGCCGGAACGGCGTCGAAGGAGAATCACATCGTCACCGCCGGCGGGCGCGTCCTCGGCGTGACGGCGATGGGGCCGACCATCCGGGAAGCCATCGACCTGGCCTACCAACAGGTGCAACGGATCCACTTCGACGGCGCCCAGTACCGCAAAGATATTGGACGCCGCGCCCTGGAACGACTGTAGCCATCACATCGCCCGTAAAGAGCCCGGCTCGTGGCAGGGATGAAAGGGCCGGAAAAGAGCCATCCTACACTTCGAAACGAATCGAAGGAGGGATGGCAGGTTGCGTCCTCTGCGCGAGATCATGACCCGCAGCATATCGGCCGTTCGGCCTGACGAGACCGTCATTGAGGCCGCCCGCATCATGAGCAAGCTGAACGTGGGCGCTGTCCCCGTCGTAGAAGGTCAAAGGTGTGTCGGCATCATCACTGACCGGGACATCGTCCTGCGTGTCGTCGCCAAGGGAATGGATCCCCGCGGCACGACCACACAAAGGGCCATGACGAGCGATCCGATCACCGGCACGCCCGACATGGATGTTCATGCCGCCGCCGATTTGATGTCAGACAAGCAGATCCGGCGGTTGCCCATCATGGAAAATGGACGCCTTGTCGGCATCGTCTCGCTCGGTGACTTGGCTGTGACCAACATCTACCGCAACGAAGCGGGCGATGCCCTTGGCGAGATCTCGGAGCCGTCAAAACCGATGTAAGGACGGGAAAAAGGATATCCACGCAAAAAAGCCGGCATGATTGCCGGCTTTTTTGTGTAAGAAAGCCTCCGCATGCTTCGCGGAGGCTTTTTGGCGTCATAACCGTTCCGCCAACTGGGCCAGCTTTCTCCCGGCCTCATTCAGCACCTCGACCATGCTGGCAATGTCCTGGGTGGCGCGGGCCTGTTCGTCGGCAACAGAACTGTTTTGCATGACCCCGACCGAGACTTTCTCAATGTTGCCTTTGAACTGAGTCAGGAGGGTGCTGATCTCGCGGGCCGAACCGCCGCTTTCCTCGGCGAGCTTGGAGACCTCATTGGCTACAACGGCAAATCCGCGGCCCTGCTCGCCGGCGCGGGCCGCTTCAATGGAGGCGTTGAGGCCGAGCAGTTTGGTCTGATTGGCGACGCGCTGGATGAAGCCGATGATGTTGGTCGTCGCCTTGACATGTTCCAGCGTTTCGACGGTCACATTGGCCAGTGCCTGGCTGTTGGCGGCCAGTTCCTGGGAAGAGGCGGTCATCTGCTCGATCGCTGCCATGGCCCGCTCCAACGATTCGGTGATCTCATTGATGACCGATTGCAGCGTTGATTTCATCGCATCATCATGGAGCATTTTGACCAACAGCCCGGAGGCCACTTTGGCGACAGGCGTCACCAACTCCAACTTGCCGGCGATGCCGAAGGTGCCGATTTTTACACCATCCACCTTCACGGCAAGATTGATGCCCATCTTCACCGCGCCGCCCGATTTGATCTCGTCTTCTTCCGTCATCACAATGGAATCGATGTCGCTGGTCATGATTTTCTGGGAGCCTGCATGGATGTTTCCCATACGTACATGACGGGAATCGGCGATGATGCGTCCTGTCGTGTCGCAGACGATGGAGTGGAAGTCGGTCTGGCGGTAAATGAATTCAGTGATTTCTATGGCTTTTTTTTCTGTGATGATCACTCGATCACGCTCCTTAGAATCAGCAAACCGGCAGATACCGGCGCATAAAAAGACTATTTCAAACGGTATTTCGACAATATAGCGCTTGTTCCTTCTACCACTATTGATTATTTATCATTGTAAGGTATGTATATGGCGCCTTCGAATTGTGGACGGACCCGGTCTTGTTGAGATACACCCGGGTCCGATCCAAGTGATGGGCGAGAAGAGGGGTGTAAGAGTCATTACCCCGGAGAGATCCGTTTTCGGAGGAACGGCATGAGGAAGCGGTCCAGGCCGATGGCCCAGACGACAGGCCCGGCGGTAAGCAGGAGGAGTTCTAGCGCCAGCATCTCTGGGTTTGTGCTCGATGTGCCGGCCCAGAGATAGGCCAGGTTCATAATGGCGCCTGCCAGAGCGGCAAAGTAGGTGAAAAGCCCGGCGATCAGCGCGAGACCGACCAGCAACTCGCCGTAGGACACCAGGTAAGAAAACAACTTCGCGTTGGGCAAGGCCACAGCGCGAATAAAGTCGGCGTACCATCCATGGACTTCCGGGTGGGCTCCTTCACCGGCTTTTGCGAGAGCGCCGTTCAAAAAACCGGTTACGGCTGCGCCTGCATTCTCTCCCGTCCAGGCGGGACTTGTCACTTTTTCTAGACCGGAAGTCAGCCATTCATAGCCAACCCAGAGGCGGACGAGCAGCCAGAGGAAAGCCATGTTTGACCGTCTGAGAATTTCCATTTCCGGAGTTCTCCTTTCACTTGGTGGCATCATCTGTTTTCCTGACGGAATCACAAGAATCGACATTCCGGCGGATTTTTCGTGACGGAAAACGTCATTCCTAGAATGCGCTGCCTCCGCAAAATCATGTAAAAAAAACTCCGCCAGGGTTCGGCGGAGTGGGGTAAGAAATGTGGTTGTGAATTTTACCGATTAAAAACTTACTGTTGGTCTCCCATAGCGGAAATCGGCGAAGGTCCAGTGGACGACGCGCCAGCGAAAGCGGATCAGACGCTGGGCGCTTCCATACCAAAACTGCTCCATTCTTCGCGGGAAGGACCGTAGACACCTGGAACAGAAAGCCCGGCCTGGCGCATCAGCACCGTCATCTGGCCGCGGTGGTGGGTCTGGTGGCGAAGGAGCACGCCCAGGGTAAAACCGTTTGTCCACCGTTCGCCGGAATACATTTCGTTTTCCTCCAGGAGCGTGGCGTCAGACCACTGGCTTTCGACGGCGTCGGCAAGCGCCTTTGCGGCCGCCCGGTAGCTGTCCGCGATCTGTCGCGCCGTAGCGGGAACGGTAGACTCATCGACGGTTACTTCCAGAGAGAGGCCGGTTCGTTCCAACATTTCCGGAATGGTGGTGACGATATGCCAGGCCAGGCGACCGAGGGTGCGGTCCTGCGCGGTGACGGCCTGTTGAAGCGATTCGTCGGTCAGGGCGTCCAGGATCCGCTGTGTCGATTCCGCTTCAGATCGCCAGTTCATGAGGAAGTCACTGACAGTGGCAAACAAAGCCTTATCCTCCTTCTTGCCTGCATTTCCCATTTTCATAGCATTGATTCGTGACTAGGCCGTCGTTTTCCTGCCATCCCGTGTCGATTCCTTCAACGATCATTACATTTTGTTGCTTTCGCCGCAGTTATGTGTGCCATGCTGTCAAATGAGCCGGATCAGTCGTTGGTGGGCATTTCCGGAAGAACAGTTCCTGATGCCATGACAGCGTCGCGCACCAGATCGGAAGCAAAGACAAAATCGACACCCAACTTTTCCAACGGCCCGATCATCTCCCGGATGGCGCGGGCCGTCGTTTTTCCTCGACCGCCCACATGGCCGATGGCGACGGCATGGCCTTGCTTGAGGGCGATCTGACCGGCTTTCTGCAGTTGGCCCTTGATGTACTCGATGTCATTGCTGTCATGGTCGAGAAAGACATCGCGGCGGATGAGCGGCGCGCCGATCTCTTTCGCCAGCCGTGGAAAGACAGAATCAGGGACAGTGACACTGTCGACGAAGTACCATTGCCGCTTTTTGACCTCCTCCAGCGTTATCAGCGCCGACGGTTCATCCCGGCTGATGACTATGCCCATATGATTGTTGACACCGGCGGCGAAGGGCATCACGTCGCGGGCGTCGTCGAGCAGGGAGGCGATCTGCTGCCGATCCATGCGGGTTGTCACATAGCGGGGGCCATACCAGGCGGCGGGCACGTGCTCCGATTGCATGGGCATGTGGACCATCACTTCAAAACCGAGGTGGCAGGCGCGCGTCGCCAGTTGTTGCGAGTCCTTGAAAAAAGGCATGATGGCGACGGTGAGGGGGCGATTGATGGACAGGATCTCTTCCACACCGCCGGCATAATTCCCCAGGTCATCGATGATGATCGCCAGCTTCCCTTTCCGTGACGACACTGATTTCTCCGTTCCTGTGGAAGAACTGGAGTTCTGCCTGTCATCCCTCTGCGGGCCGGGCGCGGTGACCATGTCCGCCCTTTCGTCCGAATTGCCGTCTTGGTGTCCCTGGCCGGGCCATAACCATTCCAAAAAAGTCTTTTTCACGGGTTCCTGCTTGACGAATTGAACGACCCCATCGGTGATTTTTTGGGCGAGGGCGTTGCGAAAGTCTGCTTTCAGGAAGAGTGATCGATCCTGGTAATTCGTGATAAAGCCCATCTCGATGATGACCGATGGCACTTTGACATATTCGAGGACAAAAAAATCGCCGCCATAGGGCTGGTGGAGGTAGCTCTCGCCTCGTTGGGCATAGTGGGCGTAAAATCCGTTCAGTTCCTTTTGCAGGGTATAGGCCAGCTCTTTTGAGCGGTCTGTAAAGGGCGTTTTGGGATGATAGAGGAGAATGGCGCCGCGCATCTGGGGATCGCGGGCTGAGTTGATATGCAGGCTCAGCAGCAGATCCGCCTGGTTATCGTTGACCCAGCGGACCCGGTTGGACAGGTCGGTTCGGTAGCGCTGCGGGTGATCGGGCGCCAGGCCGCTAAGGTCCACATCACTCTCACGGCTGAGCAGGACTGTGGCGCCCAGCTGTTCCAGGCGCGGTTTCAGAATCGTTGCCATCTCCAGATTGACCGTCTTTTCCAGAAAGCCTTCCTTGGTGTTCGTTCCACTGTCGATCCCGCCGTGGCCCACATCGATGAGTATCTTTTTTCCTGCGAGCGGTCGGTTTTCCGGTGATGGCCCCGGCGGAAGGTTGCGAGGTTGCAGGTAGGTATATACAGCGGTTGCGACCAGTCCGGCGACGATGATTGCCAGGAGGAACAGCGTTTTCCTCCGGATCAATAGAATGCCTGTTTTTTCAAAGATGCCGAAGAGCCAAGCCATCCCGACGCCTCCCCGCTCCAGCCGCCCTCGATAAACCCATCTTAAGAAAAACTACGCCCGCTTGGTGTAAGACAGACTATGTTCCGGTGAAATCCTTTAAGGCAGGAAAGGTCATCCAATCACGTCTTTTTTGTCATGGCAAAAAAGCATGATTGGCAAAAAAAAAACGCTCCTCCCGCGTAAGCGGGAAGAACGAGTGGGGGAAGCGATGTTAACTGGCAGCCGCATTGTCGCCTTGGTTGTCACAGATGGCTGCGGCAGAAGCGTTGGCGGACGTCGGGGCAACCTTGGCGCCAGTGGTTGGAGAAGCTTTCACGCCAAGGGCTCTCGCGACGCGAGTCACCTTCGCGCCGGTGGTTCTGCTGCTCCGGGCGCCTTTGGGGAGGGGTTGCACATTGTGCATATCGCTTTCGTCACCGGCCTTTGCCGGAACGGGATTGACTTTGCGACGCAATCGCCCATACTCACGGGAGCCCCAGCGGCTCAGGGCGTCGTCTTCGTGAACACTCAAGGTCAAGTTGTGGATGTTGGGGTAAATCTTCTTCAGGCGGCGCTGGATCTCGTATTTTACGTCTTCCGCTTCGGCGACAGACATGTCTTCCGGCAGTTCGATCGTGCCGTCCACATCGAGGAATGAACCCTCCTGGACGACATCGAGTTCGTACAGGTCTTCGACACCATCCACCTCCATGATGGCATCGCCGATCTCATCGACCACCTCTTCCGGGGCGGTGTACCCGATGAGGCCCTTGGCATTGTCCCAAGCGACCTTCAAGGCGATCCCGAAGAGCAACACGCCGATGGCGGCGCCGGCCAAACCATCGCCCCAAGGAGCGATGCCCAGATGTGAGGCTGTGATGCCGGAACTGGCGATGACGATGGCGGCTGTGGCCAGTAGGTCTTCAAAGAAGACGAGACGCGTTTCCGGCGAAGCCAGATGGTATTTGGAGAAGGACAGGCGGATCAGGGCGAGGCCCCGCGCATCGGACTCGGCCTCACGGCCGATGTCTCTCATGGCCTGGTAGAGGACGAAGCCGTCCACACACAACGATGCCAAGAGGACAGCCATGTTCCACCAGTACCCGGAGACAGGGTGCGGGTTCAGCATGGCGCCATAGGAGGTCTGAACCGTGCGAAAGGCGTTGTAGGCCATGAAGAGGGCGACAAAGAGAACGATCAGGTTGGACAGCCGGCCAAAGCCGTTCGGGAAGGTGGATGTCGGTTTGCGGGCGGCGAAGACGGATCCCGTGAAGACAGCCGCCTGGGCGGAACCGTCATTGAAGCTGTGGACCGCTTCGGCCTGCATGGCCGGGGAACCGGTCGCCACAAAGGCGGCCCATTTGAGTACAGCGAGTAGGTAGTTTCCGAGGGCGCTTTGAAGCGCCGTGTAGTTGGCCTGTTTTAGCAAGGCAACCGCTTGCTTACCCAAGTAGTTTTTTCCTCTCCTTTTTTCTGTGGGGAAGACGGACAACGACGGGTGATGCCGAAACGAAAGATGATACGAAACAGTTCGTTGTCAACGCCCATTGAAAGAAACAACAGTGAAAATGACCAGTGTGCTATCAATGTATTGTTTTTGGTTCATTTTAATCCCTATTGTATACGATTTTTCAGACTGTTTCCATCGCCAGTACAGCGCAAGGAAGGAGGCGACGAGGGAAGGGAGGCTTCTGGACCGATTTCCCGCTGACGAAGGTGTTCTTCTTGCCCGCTAGCGATGATTCTCTTCGTCTCTCAACGTTTTTCTGAGAAGAGGTGTTGACAAAGCCCATGTATTTTGTATAAAAGACGATTTTTCACTAGCATCACCGGAGAATGGCAATGAACTTCGGCCTGACCAACTCCTTACAGCGATGGTGGAAGCTAGATATTTTTCCGCAAAGACATCGCTGGTCGTTGATTGCACCGAATAGTACAATTGCATTGTGTCGATAGGTCTTACAATATATCACAGGAAATCGCAAGTACAGTAAGGAGCAATGTCGTGATGTCGAAGCCGAGGCAAAAGGCGATCGCTGCCGCTTTGGCCGTGATCGTTCTCACCGGAGCCGGATACGGTTACTATGCCCGCGAATCCGCTGCGCGGGAAAATGCGCAAGCCGTTCAGTACAGCGCCGTTGAGCGGGGTGACGTAACCGAAACCGTGTCCGCCTCCGGAACGATTCAGACGCCCCAGCAGATCAAACTGAGCTTCACTTCCGGAGGCGGTCGCCTCACCTCTGTGTCCGTCAAGGTGGGCGACCGTGTCGAGGCCGGACAGGTTGTCGCCACCCTGGACGACGCGAACGCCCGCGCCCAGATGGCCAGCGCCGAGGCGAACGTGTCTTCCGCCCAGGCGAAGCTCCAGCAGACCCGCCATGGCGCCACTGCAGAGGCGATCGCGGTTCAACAAGCCAATGTGGACAAGGCGAAAGCCGCCTGGGACGGCGCCATACAGGCCTATGAAAACCAACAGGTGCTCTACAATGACCGCAGCGCCGCCCAGCAGGCCGTCGTCAACGCCCAAAACCAAGTCGATACGACGGCGATTCAACTGCGGAACGCCCAGGCCGGGCTGGACTCCGCCAAAGCCAAGCTGACCGCCGCCCAGGCCGGTCCGACTGACGCCACATTGAACGCCGCCCGCATCGCCGTCGATGTGGCGGAACGGCAGCAATCCATCGCCGAGGAACAACTGGACAACGCGCGCAACCAGTTGAATGACGCCTACGGGATGCCAGGCCCCGTCGGGCCTGACGGCTTGCCGACCACCAACACCGCTGCCATTCATCAGGCCGAGTCGGCCTACAACCAGGCCCAATCCTCCTACAACCAGTCCAAAGTCAGCCTCGCTAACGCGCAAAAGCAATTGGCTGATCTGCAAGCCGGACCAGACAAGAATGTCCTCGCCCAGATGGAGGCGGCTGTCAACCAGGCTCAGGCAACGGCCGATCAGGCCCAGGCCAGCCACAATGCAGCCAAACAGGCGTTGACATATGGGCAACAAAACTATGAAAACCGCAATCAGGCCAAGGCTCAACTGGATCAGGTAAAAAACAGCCTGGATCAAGCGGAAGCCGCCTACCATGCGACTGTGGCCCAGATGAATCAGACCCTGGCGCCGCCGGACAGCGCGGCGATCACCGCCGCCCAGGCGACCGTTGCCCAAGCGGTGGCGTCCCTTCGCCAGCAACAAGTGGCGCTGAATAACTTGAAACTGACGGCGCCCATCGACGCCATCGTCGCCCAGGTGAACGGCAACGTCGGTGAACTTCCCGCCGCTGCATCGCCCCTCGTCGTTCTCAACGACGCCAACGGCGACAACCTGCAGGTGATGGCGCAGATCAGCCAGAGCGATGTGGGGAAAATCCAGGGGGGGCAGGCGGCAACCTTTACCGTGTCGACCTACCCGGAGAAAACCTTTACCGGCAATGTGCTTATGGTCTATCCGGAAGCCACCACTACCAATGGCGTCACCAGCTACAATGTGCAACTCACTGTAGACAACCGGGAAGGTCTCCTCAAACCGGGCATGACTACCAGCGCCACCATCACGACGGGAACCCGCCAGAATGTCATCTTCGTTCCTGCCCAGGCGCTGAAAGAGCAAAACGGCGTCACCGGCGTCTATGTCGCACCCGACAGTGTTGCAGGCGCGCAAGGGACGAAGAGCGAAGGAACGGCCCAACCGGAGCAGGCGGCTCAAACTGCGCCGTCGGGAAACGCCGCCGGCGCCACAAACGCCCGCACAGCGAAAAGCGCGGCGCCGGTCTTCCGTCCTGTCGTCACGGGCCTCTTTTCCACCGACCGTGTTGAGATCGTCTCCGGCCTCAGCGAAGGTGAGCGTTACACCCTCTCCATCGCATCGACCGAGAAAAAAGCATCGACCAGCCCCTTTAACTTCGGCGCGCCGAAGGCCGGCGCTGGCGCCGTCAAAACCGGGGGAGGGAAGTAACCATGAACCCGGTCATCTCACTCCAGGACATTGAAAAACACTACCGGATCGGCGACCAGGAGATCCGGGCATTGCGCGGTGTCAGCCTGGAGATCCATGAGGGTGAGTTTGTCGCCATCATGGGCCCCTCCGGCTCAGGCAAATCGACGATGATGAATGTCATCGGCTGCCTGGACAAGCCGTCACAAGGGGAATACTACCTGGACGGTCAAGCGGTCTCCAAGGCCTCTGACGACGAGTTGGCCCACATCCGCAACCACAAGATCGGCTTTATCTTCCAGAGCTTCAACCTGCTGGCCCGTACGGAAGCCGTGGAGAATGTGGAACTGCCCATGCTCTACGCCGGCGTCAACGCCAA
The DNA here is from genome assembly GCF_009877435.1 of Heliomicrobium gestii. NCBI lineage: Bacteria > Bacillati > Bacillota > Clostridia > Eubacteriales > Heliobacteriaceae > Heliomicrobium > Heliomicrobium gestii. The sequence continues at coordinate 141,297 of NZ_WXEX01000009.1, forward strand.
AGAGCGGCGCCGGCGGGCGCTGGCTGCGTTGGAAGCGGTTGGCCTCGCCAACCGGATTCACAACAAACCGAACGAACTCTCGGGCGGTCAGCAACAGCGGGTCTCCATCGCCCGCGCCCTCGCCAACGACCCGGTCATCCTGTTGGCCGACGAGCCGACGGGCGCCTTGGATTCCAAGACAACCACCGAGATCCTGAGCATCTTTCAGCAACTGAATGACGCCGGCAAAACGATCATCGTCGTCACCCACGAGGTGGAAGTGGCTGAACATGCCAAGCGGGTTGTTCGGTTCCTTGACGGACAGATCATTGAAGACAGCCCTGTCGTCCAACGGCGATTGGCCAGCGGCGGGGAGGTGGCCTAGCGTGAATATCAGCGAGACGCTTCGCCTGGCTTTTCGCAGTGTCAAGGTCAACAAAATGCGCTCTTTCTTGACAGCGCTGGGGATCATCATCGGCGTTTCTGCTGTGATCACCCTCGTCGCCATTGGTCAAGGCGCATCGAGCAGCATTACTGATCAGATCCAGGGCCTTGGCAGCAACCTCTTGATCGTCACTCCCGGCCAAGCCTCCCAGGGCGGCGTTCGCATGGGCGCCGGCACCTTGAACACCCTGACGCCGGAGGATGTCAACGCCATCGCCAAGGTCCGCACCGTGTCCGCCGTCGCCCCGAGCGTGACCAAACAGGCGCAACTGGTCTACCGCAACCAGAACATGGCCGCCTCGGTAGAGGGAACCAGCGCCGACTACCCCCGCGTCCGCACCATTGATCTCCAGGCGGGACGATTTTTCAACAAATACGAAGCCCAGGGGCAGGCCAATGTGGCCATCGTCGGCGCGAACGTGGTGGAAAACCTTTTCGGAGATCACAGTGCCAACGTGATCGGCCAGAAAATCGAGATCAAGCAGATTCCCTTCACCATCGTCGGCGTCCTGGCGAGCCAGGGCGGCGCCGGTATGACCAACAACGACGACAAGGTCTTCGTCCCCGTGACGACGGCCATGAACCGTCTCTTCGGACTGACCAAGGTCAACACCATCTATGTGTCCGCTCAATCGACCGATGCCATCGACCAGGCCCAGGCCGATGTGACCTCAACCCTGCGCATCCAGCACAACCTCTCGGCCAAAGAGGACAACGATTTCTCCATCACCTCTCAGGCGCAGATCCTCAACACCGCCCAGGGGATCACCGGCATCATGACCTCCCTGCTGGCCGGCATCGCCGCCATCTCCCTGATCGTCGGCGGCATCGGCATCATGAACATCATGCTCGTGTCAGTGACAGAACGCACCCGTGAGATCGGCATCCGCAAAGCCATCGGCGCTACCCGCGGCGTCATCCTCCGCCAGTTTCTCATCGAGTCCATCGTCCTCAGCCTCGCCGGCGGCATCATCGGCATCCTCATCGGCGTCGGCGGTTCCCAATTGATCGGCAGTATCACCGCCCTGACGACCAAAGTAACCCTCACGCCGGTGCTTTTTTCCTTCTTTTTCTCCATGCTCGTCGGTGTCGTCTTTGGCGTGTACCCGGCCCGGAAGGCGGCGAGTCTGAATCCGATCGATGCATTGCGGTATGAGTAGGGAAGACTTTACGTAACCATATGCCCTGTTCTCAATATGAGGGCAGGGCATTCAAACATTTAAAAGAGGTATCGATAGTGTAGATTTTGGTTGAAAAGCATTGATAGATAATTTATGATATTGTCATAACATTCACAAATGCGTTTACTTAGGCAGAAATTTTCGCGGTTTCTTTTGCGGTGAGACGTAGTGGTTATCTCTAAGATACGTAAAAGACGTAAGGTCGTGATGCTGTAATTTATTGTAAGGTGGGGAAGTTGACATGAAGGAATTAAAACATTCAACAGAAGACTTCAACGATTTAAGCAAGGTAAAGATTAGCGAAGTAATCGACATTGATTTTTTGCAAAAGTTTCAAGATGATTTTGCCACTGGCATCGGATTGGCGAGCGTTACCGTTGATTTGGAAGGAAAGCCGGTCACTGAGCCAAGCCGGTATACTCGTTTTTGTATGGATTTTACCCATTCCACGGAGGTCGGAGATAAACGATGCGCTGAATCGCACCGCAAAGGTGGAGAAGAGGCTGCGAGAACGGGAAAGCCCTATATCTACGAATGCCATGCCGGTTTGATTGATTTTGCCGTCCCTATCATGCTGGAAGGCAGACAAATCGGCACGATCTTGGGTGGACAGATTCTCTCCCATTCGCCGGAGTTGGACAAATACGAGAGGATCGCCAAGGAAATCGGCGTGAAGTCAGAATCTTATGTTGAAGCTGTCAAAGAAGTGAAAACACTGACCGTTGAACGAATTGAAGCAGCCGCGAACGTCTTATGGACGGTGGCGAACAATATGACAAAGACATGGTATGACCAACACAAACTGGGTGGTATGGCGCGGATGTTGAACGACAATATCACCCAGATGTCGGCGACGATGGAGCAAATGACTGCCTCCGCCTCAGAAGTGAGCGACAATCAAGTAAAGCTGAACGAGGAAATTCAATCGGTGAGCAGTTTGACGGAAAAAATCGACGAGGTTATTGATTTTATCAAAGAAATAGCCGATGAAACACGGCTTCTGGGATTAAATGCCGCCATTGAAGCTGCCAAGGCGGGAGATGCAGGGCTCGGCTTCGGTGTCGTCGCTCAAGAGATCCGCAAACTGTCGAATGATTCCAAGCAAACAGTCAATCGGATTAAGGAATTTACATTGGAGATAAAAAAAACTGTCGCCCATACGGTCAAGATGGGAAACGCTACGACAACGGCAACACAACAACAAGCAGCTGCCATCGAAGAAGTGACCGCGAATCTCCAAGACATTACATCCCTTTCCGATAGCCTTGAGACGCTGGCCTCAAACTAACGATTACTTTATTGTGCGAAGAAGGTGAAGCAGATGGCGGTTTCTCAGTTAGTAACCTTCGAGTTATGCGAAGAGGAATTTGCAATTGACATTGAGGTCGTGAACGGAATTGTCAAGCGTAAAAACTACACCATTGTCAAGCTTCCCATCGCGTCGAACGGCCTGGAAGGACTCATCAATCTCCGGGGCAAGGCTGTCCCCGTTTACAATACGAGGAAACGGTTTCACTACCAGGATTCCCATGTGAACGAAGATAGCAAAATTATTGTGCTGAACTATAACGGATCCCTCGTCGGTTTTATTGTTGATGATGTGACAGATATTTTTAAGTTGAGAGATGAGGATTTTGAACCGATTCCCCAAAGCATCACTCATAATTGTGAAGGCTATATCAAGGGCGTTGGGAAAAATAATGATCAAATCATTATCATCCTCGATTTAATCAAAGCATTGTCTGACACGGAGAAGAAACAACTTCAATCCCTTCCCGGCGCGACGATAGCCTAAAAAGTTTTTGAATGGCAGAGCCTATGAATATCTGAACAAAAACGAAATCAAAAAGCGTCCGGTCTCTCATGGCCGAACGCTTTTTCCGTTTAAATTCAGATGCAAAATTTGAACGCTGGCAGGGGACTAGATATGAAACCGCTGCACCGACGCCTGCAACTGTTCGGCAAGGCGGGCCAAACTCTCACTGGAGACAGCGATCTGATCCATCGAAGCCGATTGCTCCTCTGTAGAGGCGGCGGCGTTCTGGGTTTGTCCCGTCGTATCGCGGACAATAGCCTGGATCCGCTCCATCTGGTTGACGATCTCCTGGCCGCCTGTTGAGACCTGTTGAACCGAGAGGGAGATCTCGCGGAACTGAGTTTCCACCCCGTCGATCAGGTTCTCGACGATGCCAAACTCCCGTCCAGCGGCTTGGGCGACTCTCGTTCCCGAATGAACCTCATTGATCCCGACAGACATGGCCTTTACGGAGGCTTCCGTCTCTTTTTGAATCGTGTGGATCAGCTTGATGATCTGCTGGGTCGACGACCTCGACTCCTCGGCCAATTTGCGCACCTCTTCCGCGACAACGGCGAAGCCCCGTCCCATGTCACCGGCATGGGCAGCTTCGATCGCCGCGTTGAGGGCGAGAAGATTCGTTTGCTCGGCGATGTTGCGGATCGCTTCGACGATGGCGTTGATCTCCTGGGAGCGCTCGTTCAATTTGGACACCATCTCGCCTGATTGGGTAACCGTGTTTTCGATCCGGTGCATCTGGTTGATGACTGCTTTTACCGCCCGGCTGCCTTTTTTGGCGGCGCCGGTTGATTTTTCCGCCGCCTCTTCCACTGCTTTTGCACGGTTGGCCACAGACTGAATCTCTTCGGCAACCGTGCTGGCGACGCTCGTCGTCGAGGACACGGAATTGAACTGTTCGTCGGCGCCTGTGGCGATGGCGCTGATCGATTCCGCCACCTGGTTGGCCGCTGCCGAGGACTGCTGTGCGCTGGCCGTCAGTTCTTGGGCCGATGCGGCAACGGTTTGGGTTAGGTCGGAGACATCCCGCACAAGCCGCCGGAGGTGGTCCGCCATGGCGCAGAGGTGAAGGTTCAGCGACTGCATTTCCGTTGTCTTTGATTGATGCAACTGGCTGGCGTCGACAGAGAGATTGCCCTCAGAAACCGCTTTGAGCGCCGCAGAAAGTTTGCGAAGGAAGGCGGTAAAGTCGTTGGTGACGACGATGATGATCAGGGTCAGCAGGGCGACGGTGGTCAACCCAAGCATCACGTCGCGAGCAGCCAGCGCATCGATGGGAGCAAAGAGTTCTTTAACAGGAACAGAAGTGACAATCGACCAACCGGACGTTGGAAGGGGAAAGGAGGAATAGAATTTGTCAACACCTTGAAAGGTCCGCTGCGCAAATGTGGGCTCTCCGCTAAGAAACCCCTTTGTCGCCTCTGCCAGAGCGCCCCCCTCTACCTCATACAGGTTGTCGGTGTGTTTTAACGAAGGGTGGGAAATCATAAAGCCTTTTCTATCGATCACAACACAATAGCCGCTTTGTCCTACTGTGTTGTCACTGAGCAAAGCGGAGATGGCCTCCAAATCCAAGTCTGCCGATACAACGCCGATCATCTGGTTTCCGGTGGTGATCGGCTTGACGATGCTGACGACGGTTTTTTTCGTTTTTACATCGTCATAGAGGTCTGTGTAGCTGATTCCCTGCCGGTTGATGCCGGCTTGGTAAGCGGCCTGTTGCCGTGGGTCGAGACCGGGCGGGGGCGTCCAACCGGAGGCGCTTAAAAATCGCCCATCTGCATAGGTAACGGTCAGATCCACCATGCCAGGGTGGAGTTGGCGCAGTTTTTCCAAGTTTCGGCGCTGCTCTTCCGGGGTGATGCCGCTGCTGCCGTATGACTCAGCCAACGCGGAGACAATCGATTGTTTGTCCTGCAACCAACCTTCCAACTCGTGCTTGCTGTATTCCGTTGTCTTGGATACGGTCTGTTGAATCTGATGATGCAAGGCATCCTTGGCGCCCCAGTAGGAGGAGGCGCTGATCAGACAAATCCCGATGATCACAGGCAGTACAATAGATAATAGCAACCGTGTCCGTAGCCCCATAATCACTGCTCCTCTAAAACGTTCTTCATGAATAGATGCGTTCCTCCACTGGATGTCAGGATCCCGATCAGAGACAGAACGGTTCCACCACAATATATTGACATTTTTTACTCGAAGGTTCGACAAAAGATACCTAGAACCCTGCCTAAAAAAAAGGTATTTTAATAATCTATTGTATAGAATATTTGTAGGCTTTTTCGAACAAAAACATAGTCAAAACCTATTGTGTATGGTACGCTTTCAGTAGTCTTTTACGCTCCTTGTACTAGCCTTTTATTTGCCTTTTTTCCTTGCCGAGTCAGCCCTCTACCCCCCGTGTCGAGAGCGAAAAATCAGTGACAGATAAATACATCAGCAGGGGGATGATCCGCATGATGGAAACGAAAGAGTGTAAGTGCAGCAGCGGTTGGCTTCCATTTGCGGAAGAAGAACTGCGGGCCATAGAAGAAAGCACCGTTGACGCTATTTTTTCTTGTTCGCTGGACGGAGTGATTACCCGGATTACACCCAGCGCATCCAGACGCAACGACACTTTGGAGCCTCTTTTGGGGCACTCGATCCACGAAGTCGTTCACCCGGAAGACTTGTCTGCTGTTAAGTCGTTTATCAGCAAGGTACAGCGCTTGGGCACGGTCCGGCCTGGTCCCGAATTTCGGTTGCGACAGCCCGATGGCGGATGGCGATGGTATAGCACCAACGCCGCTTTGGTTTGCGGCGTCGATGGAGAACCGCTCTACATCACTGGTGTAGCGAGGGATTTAAGTGAACAGAAAGAGACGGAAAAGCACCTAAAGCACCTGGCTACCCATGATTACCTGACCGGTATCCCCAACCGCTATCACTTTGATGGCGCCCTTTCCCGGGCGCGACGACTGGCCAAGGAAGGAACTGTCAGTTCTCTGCTGCTGATTGATGTCGATAAATTCAATCTCGTCAATGACCTGCTCGATTTTGACATGGGTGACCGTTTGCTTACCAACCTGTCGCGGCTGTTAAAGAGCCAGATCCATCGCGACGATGTGCTGGCGCGCCTGAGCGGTGATGAATTCGGCCTTCTTCTCCATGGTATCAGTGAAGCGGAAGCGGAACAGGTGGCGTTGAACCTCTGCCACATCGTCAAAGCTCGTGATCTTTGTCCTGTATTGGAAGGCTGTGACCTCCGTTTCACCGTTAGTATCGGCGTTGCCGAGATCAACGGTCACCAGGATGCCCGTCAGGTTTTAAGCCGGGCTGGCGCGGCCTTGCACCTGGCGAAAACAGCGGGGCGTAGTCAGGTCGTCGTTGCTTTTGCCAATGAGCGAATGTTTTCCCGCCTTGAAGAGACGAGTCGTTTGATACAAATCGTCCGCGGCGCTGACCGGGAGGGGCGTTTCCAACTCTTTTTTATGCCCGTCGTGCGTTGTTCCGATGGCGCGATCGAGCATTATGAGGCACTGTTGCGGTTGCGCGACGGAGCGGGAAAACTGATTTCACCGGCCACATTTATCCCTGTGGCAGAGAGTTTTGGATTGATGACCGACATTGAGCGTTGGGTTGTCACCGAAGCGATCCGGTTTTTAGAGAAGAATCCCCAGTTGCGTCTCTATGTCAATCTCTCTGGCGAAAGCCTCGGCGATAAAGAGGTCTTGAATTTTATCGAAGAGATGGTTCAGAACAAACCGGCGATCCACGGGCGGCTCGGCTTTGAAATCACGGAGACAGCGGCCATCCGGGATCTTATGTCGGCGGAACACTGGGTTCAGAAGCTGCGTGGCTTGGGCTGCCGTTTTGCCCTTGATGACTTTGGCAGCGGCTATTCCTCGATCGCCTATCTGAGCAAACTGCCGGTAGATTTTATCAAGATCGATGGTTCTTTCGTCCGTTCCATCGATCAGGACCCGGAACGCTGCGCCCTCGTCAAAGGGATCAATCAACTGGTCCATTCCCTCGGGAAGATGGCCATCGGCGAGTACGTGGAAAATGACCGCATCTGGCAACTCATCCGTGAGATCGGGATCGAGTATGGTCAGGGATTTTACCTGGGCGAACCCTCGCCGTTGTTGCAAGACAACCTATGCGAGTCCACCGTAACTAAAATGAGTCCTTCAAAATAAGGATTTATAGGGGCAACCCAAAAGACCCGCCGCTATCCGGGAGGATTACGGCGGGTCTTTCTCTTCATTCGCCCTCGCGTAGGGTGCTTGAAAAAGCTGTGCATGAAGGATCTTGAGCGGTGGAACAGAATAAAGGAAGGTATGGAACTGAAAGGGAGACGCCCATAATGGGGAACCGGCCACGATGGGGAACCACAGGGGACATCCCTCAACGTGAAGCCAACGACAGAATGGAGCAATGGTCATGAATCAAGGGGAAGCCTCGCGTCTCGTCGCGCCGTTATGGACAAAAAGCTTTATCTTCATCTGCCTGACAAACCTATTTATGTTTACCAGTTTCTATTTTCTGTTGCCTACGCTGCCCGTATTCGTCACCAGCGGTCTCGGCGGTGATGAGAGCAGCGTGGGTTACATCATCGGCATCCTGTCCCTAACGGCCGTCATGGTCCGCCCGCTTTCAGGCTACCTGCTGGACGCTGTGGGGCGAAAAAAGGTGCTCTTTTTGGCGCTGATCGCCTTCTGCCTGGCCACATCCGCCTACCATATCGTCGCCGGTTTGACAGCGCTGCTTTTATTGCGGGGCCTGCACGGCATGACTTGGGGATTTGCGACGACCGGCGCCGGCACGGTGGCCGCTGATGTGGTGCCAGCCCAGCGGCGGGGCGAGGGCCTCGGCTACTACGGTCTTTCCAACACACTGGCCATGGCCGCCGGTCCCAGCATGGGCCTCTTCGTTCTCGCTCAGGGAGGTTTTCCGGCCCTTTTTAGCGCTAGCCTCATTTTGGCTGTCCTGGCGTTGCTCAGTCTGCTCGGGGTGTCTTATGAGGACGCTTTTGATGGACGAGGCAACCGAAAGGGAGGCGGTTCAAAGGGGGATGCAAAAGAGGAGCCTCAAAAGCCCGGTCTATCACTGGTCAACCTATTTGAACCCTCGGTTTTTTCCCTATCTGCCGTCATGGGCTTTATCGCCATCGTCTACGGCGGCATTGTTTCCTTTATTACGCTGTTGGCAAAGGAGATCGGCGTGCCCAACGCCGGTATCTACTTCCTCATCTACGCCTTGACCCTGTTGGTCATCCGCCCTTGGGCTGGCCGCGCCTTCGATCGGCAGGGGCCGAAACGGATCATGATGATCGGTTTTATCAGCATGATTACGGCTTTTGTGCTGCTCTTTCTTGCCAAGGGTGTCGGATTATTTGTGCTTTCTGCTGTTTCCATGGGGGTCGGATTTGGTATCGTGCAACCCACCTTGATGGCGATGGCCATGAATCAGGTGCCGCCCTTCCGGCGGGGCGCCGCCAATGGCACGTTGATGAGCGCCTTCGACCTTGGGATTGGCTTCGGTTCCATCGCGCTTGGTTATGTTTCCAAACTGGCGGGTTTATCGGGGATGTATCTGGTCTGCGCGGTGATCATTGTGATTCCGGCGTTGCTGTTTTTCCGGTTTGCGCGTTAGTCGCCCCGTAATTCTTTGACCATCGGTTGCAGAAAACGCAGTTGAAAGGCCTTCTGCGCCATATCCCCGAGATCGCCGGCCAGCGAGTAGTTTGCCCAGGCGTTGACGGGAGCGCCGACAATGGGCAGGAAGCTGAGCAGTTTGCGTGTATCGATGCCGTCACGGTATTCCTTATAAAAACGCCGCCAATCAAAGTGGCTGCTTTCTGGGCTGCAAGCGGTCGCCGGCAGGCGATCCCAACGGCGGATGGTCTCGTAAATCTCACGCTGGACATCACCGGCGGCAAAGGCCAGCAAGAAGACATGGACAAGGTAATTTCGCTCCTGAGGGATGCGGGCGTCGTAACCGTACAGCCAGGCCATCTCTTGCAGCATCTTCAGCTTAATCGTGATCAGGGCAGGGAAGTCGACAGCGGCGAGAATCGCGCCGCCCATCCCCGTCCCTGCGCCTTCAATGGCGGCGATCTTTTTATATCTGTCGACAATGCGCTTCGCCTCATCGTCTCGTTGAGCCAGCGTTGCTGGACGCGGTTCTGATGAAGCGGGCAGCAGGGAGATGCCGGCGAGAAATCCTTTGACCACTGTTTCTAGAGCAACAGTGATGGCCTGATGCACTGATTCTGGGATCAGGCCATCCACTTTTTGTTGAAATTTGCCTGTCAGCTTGTCAAAGAATCCTGTTTGCATTTCCCGTATCTCGCCATCCCAGCGAATCAGGGATGCTACGAGCCGTTTCGTGTATTCGTCTTGAAAGCGACTTTCTATTTTTACTGTTCTTTCGTTCATAAGCGAACCTCCGTTATGTTTTTCTGGATGGTTATCGCATGGTCCTTGTTCGAAATATCCACCATGCGAAAAAGCGATTCTCCTATTTTCTCCTATCAAACAACCTGTCTTCGGGCTTATGGTGGACAATGGTTATGCACAGGCCACAAGGATTCCATTCTAAGTATAAACGCTTTTCGTCAGTGGCAGGATCGAAAAAATACATTTTGGAAAAAATTGATGCTTGCCTTTGTTGATCCTTTATGCGATAATAGCAAACGTCGCCGCTGCAAGGCGATGAAAAAACAGGTTGACGAAGCAACGTATGACAATCGCTCGTCACCTTGACGGTCCTTGAAAATCGAACAGTTGCGAATCAAAAGCGTGCGAAACCAATCGATTC